>VGDZ01000012.1 GCA_016869515.1 Alphaproteobacteria bacterium
GCATGACCTCGCGGCCCGCCGCCCGCGCCGCCAACGCGTCGAAATGAATCTTCCACGACCGCGCGCCGCTGCTGCCCAGCCGCGCGGTCAAGGCCGAATAGCGCGGCGAGGACGTCATGCGATCGGACACAGCGCGCCGCGCTCGATCATCGCCTGCCCGTCCAGCGTCACGCTGTGCCCGCGCAAGGGCAGATCGAAATGCCCCAGCGTGTAGCGCTTGGCGAATTCGTTGGCGCCGGTCGAATAGAGGAAATTGCCGGCGAAGCAGCGCTGCTCGACGCCGTTGAAGTCGCCCTTGTCGTAAAGCGCGACCGCGTCCCAGCGCGCCCGCGGATTGAGCCCCCAGCCGACATGCGAGGTGGCATAGGCCTCGCGGTCGCCCCAGGCGGCGAAATAGCTGCGCATCAGTTCGGCGTCGTGGCCCTCGCCCTCGACCGCGACGACGTAGTCGTTCTCGATCCTAAGCGCGATCGGGCGTTCGATCGCGCGCTTGAACGTGAGGTTGAGATCGCCCGGCGCCATCGCCAGCTTGCCGTTGACCGTGCCCGCGCGCGGAAACGCCACCACCACGCCGCTCGGCCAATGGTCGAGCTGGCCCGGGCGTTCGACCGCGCCCCAGCCGCCGCCGACCGCGGCCCGGCGCAGATCGATGCGCAGATCGCTGCCGGCCTCGGAGACGACGCGCATTTCGCTCGCCGCCTTGATCCGGCGTACCGCGTCCTCGAAGCCGGGCTTGAGCGCGGGATCGGGTCCGAGGCGTTCGAGGATTTCGGGATGCTCGTTGGAGACGTAAAGCACGCGGCTGCCGGATTTGAGAATCCGCGGCAGTTCCTTGGCGTGCATCAGCCCCTCGACGGTCAGGTCGACCACCATGGTGCCCTCGCACAGCGCCTTCAGCACCGGCTCGGACCCGCCGATGGCGACCGAGGCGCCGGTCGAGCGGATCGGAATGTCGACGGTCTGCGGCGGCGTCGGCAAGACCAGATGGAACGGCCGCGCCCTCAGCCGCAGCAAGGCGAGTTCGGACAGGTGCACATTGACCTGTCGCGACAGCGTCTCGGACAGGATCGCCACCGCATCGCCCGGCCGGACGTGACTGAGTTCGAAGGCGCGGGCGAATGCGTCGATCCACTTGCCTTCGATGCGTTCGCTCAACATGCCTTCCGGCCTCCGTCGTCGGCGAAACATAGCCGCCAAGCGGCAAGCTGTCGCGCCCCGCTATCCTTGCCTCGCCCGCCCCCGCTGTCTAGCATTGCGGCCCTGTTGGGGAGGGGTCGGGCATGACGTCCCGCGAGCAGAACGAGACAGTCACCCGCACGGGCCCGGGCACGCCCGGCGGCGCCCTTCTGCGGCGCTATTGGCAGCCGGTGGCGCTGAGCGACGAGTTGGACGGGCCGCGGCCGCTGCGGCCGGTGCGGGTGCTGGGCGAGGATCTGGTGCTGTTCCGCGACGAACAGGGCCGGCTGGGCCTGGTGCAGCGCGCCTGCCCGCATCGCCGCGCCGATCTGGCCTTTGGCCGGCTGGAAGACGGCGGCCTGCGCTGCCCGTTCCATGGCTGGCTGTTCGACGCCGCCGGCAAATGCCGCGAGACCCCGGCCGAGCCCGAGGGCAGCCGGCTGTGCGAACGCGTGCGCATGACGGCCTATCCCGCGGTCGAGAGGCGCGGCATCGTCTGGGGCTATCTGGGCGCGGACGAGGCGCCGGCCTTTCCCGATTTCGATTGCTTCGTCGCCCCCGAAAGCCATGTCTTCGCCTTCAAGGGGCTAATCGACTGCAACTGGTTGCAGGCGCTGGAGGTCGGCATCGATCCGGCGCACGCCTCCTACTTGCATCGCTTTTTCGAGGACGAGGACCCGGCCGGCGTCTATGGCCGGCAGTTCCGGGCCAACTCGGCCGATTCCGAGATTCCGATGACGCGGCTGCTGCGCGAGCACGGCAGGCCCGCGATCCGGGTCGAGAACACCGAGTTCGGCCTCAGGCTTTACGCCCAGCGCCAGCTCGATGCCCGCCGCAGTCATCTGCGCGTCACCAATCTGGTCTTCCCTCAGGCCTTCGTCATCCCGATGAGCCCGGAGATGACCATCACTCAATGGCATGTGCCGGTCGACGACACATCCAACTACTGGTACGCGCTGTTCACCAGCTTCACCAAGCCGGTCGACAAGCCGGCGATGCGCGCCCAGCGGCTGGAGTTGTACGAATTGCCCGACTACCGCCCGCGCAAGCACCGCGGCAACGACTGGGGCTACGACGCGGAGGAACAGGCCAAGCGCACCTATACCGGCATGGGCTTCGACATCAACGTCCATGACCAGTGGGCGGTCGAGTCCCAGGGCGCCATCCACGACCGCAGCCAGGAGCAGCTTGGCACCAGCGACAAGGCCATCGGCCTCGCCCGCCAGCTGCTGCTGCGCATGATCGCCGCCAACGCCGCCGGCGAGCGACCCTTGATGGTGCTGGACGCGGCGGCGGCGGCGCGGCTGCAAGGGCCGGCCACGGTCGACGGCATCGCCCCCAATGACGGGCTCGAGGCCTATTGGCGCGAGTTCGACCGCAAGCGGCGGCAGGCGGCGCCTTGGCATTCGGCGGCGGCGGCGGAGTGACAAGCGGCCGATGAGTTTCGTCGAGCGCCATGGGCTGTGGTCGGCCGAGGATTCGCGCCGCGCCGCCGAGATCGAGAAGCGCATCAAGGCCGAGCGCATCGAGACCGTGCGGCTGTCCTTCGCCGACCAGCACGGCATCCTGCGCGGCAAGACCGTGGTCGCGGCCGATCTGCCGCGCGCGTTGCGCGAGGGCGTCGGCATCGTCACCACGCTGTTCCTCAAGGACAGCTCGCACCGCACGGTCTACAACGTCTGGCAGGCTGGCGGCGGCCTCGGCCGGCCGGAATGGCAAAGCGCGGCCGATGCGCTGCTGATTCCCGATCCTGCGACCTTCCGCGTCCTGCCCTGGGCGCCGGGCACCGGCTGGCTGCTGTGCCAGCCCTTTTTCCATTCCGGCGCGCCGATGCCGTTCGACACCCGCAGGCTCTATCGCCGCGCGCTCGACCGGCTGGCCGAGGCCGGGTTCGACTACACCGCCGGGCTGGAGGTCGAGTTCCACATCTTCCGCCTGCTCGATCCCAAGCTGGCGCCGCACAATGCCGGCCAGCCGGGCGATCCGCCCGAGATCGGGCTGCTGACCCAGGGCTATCAATACCTGACCGAGCAGCGCTACGACCAGCTCGAGCCGGCGCTCGAAATCCTGCGGCGCGACCTGGCGCGGCTCGACCTGCCCTTGCGCTCGCTCGAATGCGAATACGGACCCAGCCAGGCCGAGCTGACCTTCTTCGCCCGCGACGGGCTGGCGCCGGCCGACGACATGGTGCTGCTGCGCGGCGCCGCCAAGCAGATCGCCCGCCGTCACGGCTATCACGTCAGCTTCATGTGCCGGCCGCGGATTCCCAATGTGATGTCGAGCGGCTGGCATCTGCACCAGTCATTGAAGCACCGCAAGACCGGCGCCAACGCCTTCATCCCCGACGACGCGGCCGTGCCGCTGTCCGAGACCGGGATGCGCTTCATGGCCGGCGTGCTGGCGCATGCCCGCGGCGCCACCGCGCTGTCGACCCCGACCGTCAACGGCTACAAGCGCTATCGGCCCTATTCGCTGGCGCCCGACCGCGTCGCCTGGGGGCGCGATTCGCGCGGCGCGCTGGTACGGGTGCTGGCGGCGCCGGGCGATCCCGGCTCGCGGATCGAGAATCGCGGCGGCGAGCCCGCGGCCAACCCCTATCTCTACATGGCATCGCAAGTGCTGGCCGGACTCGACGGACTCGTGCGCAAGCTCGATCCCGGACCCTCGGCCGACGCTCCCTACGATGTCGATGCGCCGCGGCTGCCGAGTGATCTTGGCCAGGCGTTGGCGGCGCTACGGGACGATTTCTGCCTGGTCGAAGGCCTCGGTGCCGAGTTCGTCGACTATTATGCCCGCCTCAAGCGCGCCGAGATCGCGCGCTACGAGGCCGAGGTCAGCGAGTGGGAACAGCGCGAATATTTCGATTTGTTCTGAGGGAGAACGAGCATGCGAGGCGACATCTATCCGCGCGGGGCGCTGGGCGACGATCCGCCGATCCTGCACCCAGGCTACAAAAGCACGTTGGAGCGCGCGCCCAGCCGCCCGCCGGTGCCGATCCCGCAGACGCTGTCGGAACTGACCGGGCCGATCTTCGGCCACGACCGCTGCCGGCCCGAGGATACCGACCTGACGCGCCAGCACGCCGGCGCCCCCCAGGGCGAGCGCATCATCGTCGCCGGCAAGCTGCTGGACGAGGCCGGGCGCCCGGTCGCCGGCCAGCTGGTCGAGATGTGGCAATGCAACGCCGCCGGGCGCTATCGCCATCCGGTCGACCAGCACGACGCGCCGCTCGATCCCAACTTTACCGGCGTCGGCCGCGCCGTCACCGATGCCGAAGGCAATTGGCGATTCACCACCGTCAAGCCCGGCGCCTATCCCTGGCGCAACCATCCCAACGCCTGGCGGCCGGCGCATCTGCACTTCTCGCTGTTCGGCCCCAGCTTCATGTCGCGGCTGGTGACGCAGATGTTCTTTCCGGGCGATCCGCTGCTGGCGCTCGATCCGATCTTCCACGGCGTGCCCGAGCACGCGCGCGACCGGCTGGTGGCGGCGTTCGATCTCGACGTCACCCAGCCGGAATGGGCGCTGGGCTATCGCTGGGACATCGTCCTGCGCGGGGCCAAGGAAACCCCGAAGGGAATCTGACCATGGCCAACGTCACCCCCTCGCAGACCGTCGGGCCCTATCTGCATATCGGCCTGGAATGGAAGGACGCCCACATCGTCGCCGGAGATTCGATCCCGGGCCGCATCCGGATCGAAGGCCAGGTCGCCGACTTCAAGGGCCAGGCCACGCCCGACTGCATGGTCGAAATCTGGCAGGCCAACGCCGCCGGGCGCTACGACCATCCCGCCGACCGGCGCGACGACAAGAAGCTGACCCCGGGCTTCAAAGGCTTCGGTCGCTGCTCGACCGACGCCCAGGGCATGTTCCGCTTCGTCACCGTCAAGCCGGGCGCGGTGCCGGGGCCGGGCAACGCGCTGCAAGCGCCGCATATCGCGCTGGGCATTTTCGGCCGCGGCCTGTTGAAGCGGCTCTACAGCCGGCTTTATTTCCCCGACGAACCGCTCAACGACGCCGATCCGGTGCTGAACCTGGTCGATCCCGCCCGCCGCGGCACGCTGATCGCGCGCAAGGTGGCGGGCGGCGATCTGCCGACCTACCGCCTCGACATCCGTCTGCAAGGCGGTGCCGAGACGGTGTTCTTCGAGGCCTGAGCGCGGCCGTGCTCGATCCGCAATTCCTCGTTCCGGCGACGGCGGCGATCCTGTCGCCGGCGGGGCGGGTCGCGCGCATGCTGCGCTTCGAGGCGGCGCTGGCCGAGGCCCAGGCCGAGACCGGACTGATACCCGAACGCGCGGCGCGCGCCATCGCCGCCGCCGCGGCCGAAGGCATAGACACGGCGGCGGTGCTGGAAGCGGCGGGGGCCGCTGGCAATCCGGCGATTCCCCTGGTCAAGGCGCTGGGCGCGAAATTGCCGCCCGAGGCCGCGCCCTTTCTGCACTATGCCGCCACCAGCCAGGACGTCATCGACAGCGCGGTCATGTTGCAGCTTGCGGACTGCTGGGCGGCGATGCGGATCGATCTCGACGCGCTGGCGGCGGCGCTAGTCGATCTGGTGCAGGGTCATCGCCGCACCGTGATGGCCGGACGCACGCTCGGCCAGCAGGCCATGCCGATCACCTTCGGCCACAAGGCGGCGATGTGGCTGGATGCGGTGCTGCGGGCGCGCACCCGCCTGCGGACCATGCCGGCGGAATGCCTGATGGTCCAATATGGCGGCGCGGTCGGGACTCAGGCCGGACTCGATCCGCGCGCCGAGGCCATAGTCGCCGCACTGGCACGCCGGCTGGGGCTGGGCGTGCCTTCGGTCCCCTGGCATGGCGCGCGCGACCGGCTGGTCGACGCCGCCTCGCGTTTTGCGCTGCTGATCGGCACGCTGGGCAAGATCGCGGCCGACATCGCGCTTCTGATGCAGACCGAGATCGGCGAAGCGCAAGAGGCCGAGGCCGGCGGCTCATCGGCCATGCCGCACAAGCGCAATCCGGTGCGGCCGCTGATCGCTCTGGCGGCATCCAAGGCCGCGCCCGGGCTGATGGCGACGCTTTACGGCGCCATGGCGCAGGAACACGAACGCGGCCTCGGCGGCTGGCACGCCGAATGGACCGCGCTGCCGGCGCTGGTCGGCATGGCGCATGGCGCGCTGGCCGGCATGGCCAAGACCGCGCGCAGCCTGCGGGTCGATCCCGACGCCATGGCGCGCAATCTGGCGGCGACGCGCGGCCTGCTGTCGGCCGAGGCGCTGGCCCAGGCGCTGGCGCCGGCCTTGGGCAAGCTGGCGGCGCATGCCCATGTCGAGGCGCTGTGCCGGCGCGCCGTGACCGAAAGCCGCGATCTCAAATCGCTGGCGGCGGCCGATCCGCTCGCCGCCAAGCACTTGGCGCCGGCGGCATTGGAGGCGGCATTCGATCCGGCGCAAAGGCTGGGCCGGAGCGAAGCCATGATCGACCGCGTGTTGGCGGAAGCGAAAAGGACCCGCGACCATGACGGCTGAACAAAAGCGCGTCGGCGATCTCAATGTCCGCATCGAGGGCAAGCCGGGCGCGCCCTGGCTGATGTTCTCGAACTCGCTCGGCACCGATCTGCATCTGTGGGACGAGCAGGCGGCGGCGCTGGCCGATCGCTATCGCATCCTGCGCTACGACACCCGCGGCCATGGCGGCTCGGCGGCCACGCCCGGGCCCTACACCATCGACCAGTTGGGACACGATGCGCTCGCGGTGCTGGATGCGCTCGGTATCGCCGCGACCGCATTCTGCGGCCTGTCCTTGGGCGGGCTGACCGGACAGTGGCTGGCGATCAACGCGCCTGGTCGTCTAAGCCGCGCCGTGCTGGCCAACACCGCCTCGGTCTTTCCTCCGCCCGAGACTTGGCGCCAGCGCATCGAGGCCGTGACCAAGGGCGGCATGGCGGCCATCGTCGATGCCGTGATGGAGCGCTGGTTCACCGCCGGCTATCGCAAGGCCGAACCGGCGCGCGTCGAACGCATCCGCAAGATGATCCTGGCGATCGATCCCAAAGGCTATGTCGGGTGCAGCGGAGCCTTGATGCAGGCCGATGTCCGCGCCGGACTTTCCGGCATCCGGATTCCGGTGCTGACCATCGCCGGACGCCACGACCCCGCCACCACCCAGGCCGCGACCCAGGCCATTTCCAGCGCCATCGTCGGCGCCAACACGCTGGTGCTGGAGGCGGCGCATCTGTCCAATGTCGAACGCGCGGAGGAGTTCACCCGCGCGCTGGCGGCCTTCCTTGAACTCGGCGACGGGGCCGAGCGCGGGCGCTACGATTCCGGCATGAAGGTGCGGCGCGCGGTGCTGGGCGATCCCTGGGTCGATCGCGCCCAGGCGCGGCGCAACCCCTTCAACGCCGAGTTCCAGGACCTGATCACGCGCTATGCCTGGGGCGAGATCTGGACCCGCCCCGGCCTGCCGCGCCATACCCGCTCGCTGCTGGTCATCGCCATGACTCTGGCCCTGGGCAAATGGGAGGAGTTCCGTCTGCACACCCGCGCCGCCTTCAACAACGGCGTGACCAAGGAGGAAATCAAGGAAGTGCTGCTGCAGGCCGCGGTCTATTGCGGCGTGCCGGCGGCCAACACCGCCGTCGCCGAGGCCGAAAAGGTCTTCGCCGAGATGGAGCCGAAGGCCTGATTCAGCGCTTGGCCTGCGGCGCGTTGCGGGCGCCGACGCCGCCGTCGATGTCCAGCACCACGCCGTTGACGTAGGCCGCGCGCGCCGAGGCCAGGAAGGCGACGACATCGGCCACTTCCTCGGGCTCGGCCGGGCGGCCGAGCGGCAGGTATTCGGTCAGCTCGCGCCAGCGCTTGCGATCGCCCAGGATCTTTTGGGCGCGGGCCTCCATCAGCGTGATCAGGCGTTCGGTGGTGACCAGGCCGGGATTGACGCCCACCACCCGCACGCCCTTGTCGATCGCCTCGCCACCCAGCGCGCGGGTGAAGGCATTGAGCGCGGCGTTGCCGGCCGAGCCGGCGATGTAGCCGCCGTCCGGCCGCACGCCGGCCAGGCCGATGACGTTGACGATGACGCCGCGGCCGCGCGCCGCCATGCCCGCCAGCACGACGCGGCTGAGATCGATATAGCCGAACACCTTGAGGTCCCAGGCCGCCCGCCAGCGGTCCTCGTCGATGTCGCCGAGCGAGCCGGCCGGGATCGCACCGGCATTGTTGACCAGGAGGTCGATCGGCCCGACCGCGTCAGCCAGCTTGCGCGGCGCGCCGCGCTTGGACAGATCGAGCGGATGGATCGTCACCTTGGCGCCGCGGCGCTGCTCCAGCGCGCCCTTGGCCGCCTGCAACTGCGCCTCGGTGCGCGCGCAGAGATGCAGCTCGCAGCCCTCGGCCGCCAGCGCCTCGGCCACGGCGCGGCCGATGCCCTTGCTGGCGCCTGTCACCAGCGCGGTCTTGCCCTTGAGTTCCAGATCCACGTTCGAATCCCCTATTTCACCCTGGCGCGTAGCCGCAATGTGGTCAGACCGAGCGTGCCGATGCGGCGGCCGGCCCGGTCGATGACATGCACCAGCTCGGTGCCGGCTTCAAGCATCGCCGCCAGCGCCTCGCGCAAGCTGGCGGTCCGGGGCAGCTCGATCCCGTCCTCGCCCGACGGCGCCGCGATCATGGCCTCGCCCGCCGTCAGCAACGACAGTCGCTTCAGCGCGCGATCGGCGCCGACGAATTCGGCCACGAAATCGTCAGCCGGGCGCGCCAGCATGGCCTCGGGCGTCGCGCATTGCACCAGCCGCCCGGCGCGCATCAGCGCGATCTTGTCGCCCAGCAGCACCGCCTCGGCGATGTCGTGGGTGACCAGCACCACGGTCTTGGCCAGGCGGCGCAGGATGCCGAGGAACTCGGCCTGCATGGCGGCGCGGGTGATCGGATCGAGCGCGCCGAAGGGCTCGTCCATCAGCAGCACCTGCGGATCGGCCGCCAGCGCCCGCGCCACGCCGACGCGCTGGCGCTCGCCGCCCGAAAGCTGGCGCGGATAGCGATCGCGGAATCGCGCCGGATCGAGTCCGACCAGCGTCAACAGCTCCTCGATCCGGGCGGCGATGCGATCCTTGGGCCAGCCGATCAGCCGCGGCACCACGGCGATATTCTCGCCGACGGTGAAATGCGGAAACAGCCCGACCTGCTGGATGACATAACCCATGCGCCGGCGCAGGTGCGCGGGCTCCTGGCGCGCGATGTCGACGCCATCGAACAGCACGCGCCCGGCGCTGGGCTCGATCAGGCGGTTGATCATGCGCAAGGTGGTGGTCTTGCCGCAGCCCGAAGGCCCGATCAGCACGCAGGTCTCGCCGGCGGCGATTGTCAGGTCTAAGGCCGCCACCGCCGGCGCGGCGGCGCCGGGAAAGGTCTTGGCCAGGCCCTCGATGCGGATCACGGCTCAGCCCGCCCGCGCATGGCGCGTGAACCAGCGCTCGATGCCGCCGAACATGAGTTCGGTCAGGATCGCCAGCAGCGTCACCGGCACCGCGCCCACCAGCAGGCGCGAGAAGTCCATGATCGAAACTCCGGTGGTGATAAAATCGCCCAGCCCGCCGCCGCCGATGAACGTGGCCAAGGTCGCGCCGGCCACGGTCTGCACCGCGGCAATGCGGATCCCGGCCGAGATCAGCGGCAACGCCAACGGCAGTTCGATCCGCCACAGAATGCGCCAGGCCCCCATGCCCATGCCGCGGGCGGCATCGACCACATCGCCATCGACCGAACGCAGGCCGACCACGGCATTGAGCAGCACCGGCGCCAGGGCCTGCAGCGCCAGCGCGATCACCGACGGCCAGAAACCGGTGCCGAAAAGCGGCATGCACAAGGCCAACACGGCGAGACCCGGCACGGTTCGCCCGACCCCGGCCACCGCCACGGCGATGTCGCCCAAGCGCTGATGGCGGGCGAACGCGAATCCCACCGGCAGCGCCAAGGCCATCGCCAGTCCCAGCCCCGCCGCGCTCAGCGCTAGGTGAATCTGCACTGCCTGGAAAAAGCGCGCGGGATTGGCGGCGATCCAAACCAGCGCCTGGTCGAAGGTCGCGATCATGGCGCGATCCGCGCCCGCATCGCGCGCTCGATGCGACGCAGGCCCCAATCCGCCGCCAAGGCCATCGCCGCCGCCGCCAGCGCGCCGGCCGCGATCTTCTCGGGGAAGTCCTGCTCGATGCCGGCGAAGACGATCATCCCCAGCCCGCCGGCGCCGACATAGGCGGCGATGGTGGCGACCGCGATCTGGGTCACCACCGCCAGCCGGATGCCGGAGACGATCGCCGGCAGCGCCAGCGGCAGTTCGATGCGCCACAGCCGGGCGGCGCGGCCGAAGCCCATGCCGTCGGCGGCCTCCAGGGTCTCGGCCGGAACCTCGCGCAAGCCGGTGGCGATGTTGCGGGTCAGGATCAGAAGCGAAAACAGCACCAGCGCCGTCACCGCCGGCGCCTGGCCGAGCCCGAACAGCGGAATCAACATCGCCAACAGCGCCAGGCTGGGAATGGTGTAGAGCGCGCCGGTGACGCCGATGACGGCGCCATAAAGCGCCGGCCGCCTGGCACTGGCGATGCCGAGCACCAGCGACGCCGCCAGCGCAATCGCCAGCGCCTGGCCGACCAGCGCCAAATGCTGCCCGGCCGCCGTCGCCAACAGCGGCCAGTTCTCGATCGTCCAACCCATCCCGCGGCGCCGCCGCGGCGGATTACTTGATCAGGCCCTTGGCGCGCAGGAAGGCCTGGGCAACGGCGCGGGGTTCCTTCTTGTCGACTTCGACCTGGCGGTTGAGTTCCTGCATGGTCGCGTTGTCGAGCAGCGCGTTGACCTTGTCGAGCGTCGGCGCGATCGCCGGGTTGCCCGACAGCGCCGCCTGACGCGCCGCCGCCGTCAGGTAGTAGGGCGGAAACAGGCCCTTGTCGTCCTCGAGCGCGACATGCTTGGCGGCGGCGATCTGCCAATCGGTCGAGAAGCCGTTGAGGATGTCGATCTGCTTTTCCTCCAGCGCCTTGTAGCGCAAGGGATAGGAGGCGAATTGGCGGAATTCGCCGAAGACGATGCCGTAGCGCTCCTTGTAGCCGGGGATGCCGTCCTTGCGGTCAGCCAGTTCGGGCCCGCCACCCAGCTTGAGCCGTCCCGCGACCGGAGCCACGTCCGAGAATTTCCTGAGATTGTACTGCGCCGCGGTCTCGGCCCGCACCAGCATGGCGTAGCCGTTGTTGACTCGGGACGGCTTCAGCCATGTGACCTGCCATTCCTTTTCGTAGTGCGCGCGGACCTGATTGTAGACCGCATCGGGTCCGCCGGCGGCCTCGGCCTTCATCACCACCAACAGGCCGGTGCCGGTGTATTCCGGATAGAGATCGATTTCGCCCTTGGTCAGGGCGGCATGGGCGACCAGCGTGCCGCCAAGATTGATCTTGCGTTCGACCTTGACGCCGGCGGCTTCGAGCGCGGCCGCGTACATCTCGCCGACGACATATTGTTCGGTAAAATTCTTGGAGCCGACCTTGATCGCGGTCTGGGCCTGAGCGGCGCCCGCCAGACCCAGCGCCAGGACGGCGAGCGCAATGCGGATCGACATCGATTGGTCCCTCCTTGGAACCATCAAGCCTAGCCGGTCGATGACGCGCTTTCCACCCCTTGGGCATTGCGTGTATTTTCCGGCGCCGACCAGCACAGGCCTCAGCGGGGACCTCATGACCACGATTTCGGGCGCCGAAGCGGCGCTGCGGATCGCCGCTTCGCGCGGCATCGACCTTTGCATCGCCAATCCCGGAACTACCGAGCTGGACCTGGTCACGGCGCTGGACCGTGTGCCGGCGATCAAGCCGGTACTGGCTCTGGCCGAGGGCGTCTGCGCCGGCACCGCCGACGGCTTCGCCCGCATCGCCGGCCGGCCGGCCCTGACCCTGACCCATCTCGGCCCGGGCTTCGCCAATTCGATCGCCAATCTGCACAATGCCCGCCGCGCGCGTTCGCCCGTGGTCAACCTGATCGGCGACCAGGCGAGTTGGCATTTGGCGGTCGATGCGCCGCTGACTTCGGACATCGAATCGCTGGCCCGGCCGGTGTCGGCCTTCTACCGCAAATCCGCCCGCGCCGAGGATTTGGCGGGCGACATGGAGGCTGCGATCGCGGCCGCGGTGACTGCGCCCGGCCAAGTCGCGACGCTGACCCTGCCGGCCGATTTCCAGCGCGCCCAGGTCCAAGCGCCGACGCCGGAGCCGCGCCCGGCGCGTCTCACCCTGACGGCCCATTCCGGCGCCGCGGTCGAAGACGCCGCCAAGCGGATCCGCGCCGCGCGCAAGACCGTGCTGGTCGCGGGCGGCAACGGGCTTTCGGCCCGCGGCCAGGCGGCGGCGGCGCGCATCGCCAAGGCCATCGGCGGCGTCGCCTATGCCGAGCTGTTCGTCGGCCGGGCCGATCGCGGCCGGGGGATTCCGGCGTTGGAGCGCTTTCCCTATTTCCCCGAGGCCATCGCCGCGGCGATGAAAGGCGTCGATCTGCTGGTGGCGGCGGGCACCAAGCCGCCGGTCGGGTTCTTCGGCTACGAGGGCTATCCCAGCCGGCCCTTGCCGCTGGAACAGACCGCCATCCTGGCCGAGCCGGGTGCCGATGCCGAGGCCGCGCTGGAAGCGCTGGCCGAGGCGCTGGAGGCGCCGCCCTTGCCCGTCCCCGATCCCGCCTTGCCGGCGGTGGCCGAGGGCGCGCTGACCCCGCCCGCGGTCGCTGCGCTGCTGGTTCGGGCCCTGCCCGAAAACGCCATCGCCATGATCGAGGGTTCGACCTGCGGCGTCCCGTTCTTCAACGCCTCGCCCGCCGCCAAGCGCTACACGCTTTTGACCAACCCAGCCGGAGGCGCCATCGGCATGGGCCTGCCGGCGGCGCTGGGCGCGGCGCTGGCGGCGCCCGAGCGACGTGTGGTGTGCCTGCATTCCGACGGCGGCGCGCAATATTCGGTTCAGGCGCTGTGGAGCATGGCGCGCCAGAACGCCAAGGTGACGGTGCTGATCGCCGCCAACCGGCGCTACGGCATTCTGCTGGGCGAATTGGCGCGGGCCGGGATCAACGCGCCCGGGCCGGCGGCCAAGGCGCTGTTGGATTTCACGCAGCCGGCGCCGGATTGGGTGGCGCTGGCCAAGGGCTATGGCGTGCCGGCCGAACGCGTCGCCGACACGGTTAGCCTTGCGGCCGCCCTGCCGCGCGCGCTGGCGGCCGACAGCCCTCATCTATTGGAATTGGCGATCTAGCAATTCGCTCGACTTCCCGGGCCGCGGCGCCGGATCATCGGCGCTGACGCGACTTGATCGCGATCCAAGAATCCCCTGCAAGAACTGCCCATGACCCTGAGCTGGCGCGCGGCGGCCGCTTCAAAGTGCTGGAGGGCACCGACAAGTACCACCGCTTCGTGGTGATCGAGTTCCCCAGCCTGGAACAGGCCGTTGCCTGCCACGATTCGAGGGCCTATCAAGAGGCCTCGGCGCGCCGCAAGCAGGGCGCCGCCGGCGAGGTCGCGTTGATCATCGTCGAGGGCGGCGACGCCACGCCGACCTGAAACCTGGGAAAGGAACCGGATCGTGAGTTACGTCATCGAGGCACAAGCGCAGCCCAGCCTGGCGGTCAAGGGCGAAAGCCGCCGCTTCCCGGTCGGCCGCATCTTCTGCGTCGGCCGCAACTACGCCGAACACGCCAAGGAAATGGGCCACGATCCCAATCGCGAGCCGCCGTTTTTCTTCATGAAGCCGGGCTCGGCCATCCTGACCGGCGATGCCGACTTTCCCTATCCCTCCGAGACCAAGGACGTGCATCACGAGATGGAACTGGTGGTCGCGCTGGGCAAGGGCGGGCGCAACATCGCCGAGGGCGACGCGCTCGGCCACATCTACGGTTACGCCGTCGGCCTCGACATGACCCGGCGCGATCTGCAGGGCGAGGCCAAGAAGCTGGGCCGGCCCTGGGATACCGGCAAGGCCTTCGACCACGCCGCCCCCTGCTCGGCGGTCGTCAAGGCCTCCGAGATCGGCCATCCCACCAAGGGCAAAGTGAAGCTCGAGGTCAACGGCAAGCTGCGCCAGGAAGGCGACGTCAGCCAGCTGATCTGGAAAATCCCCGAGATGATCGCCTATTTGTCGCGGCTGTTCACGCTGCAGCCGGGCGATTTGATCTTCACCGGCACACCGGCCGGGGTCGCCGCCGTGGTCAAGGGCGACGTGATGAAGGGTTCGGTCGAGGGCGTCGGCAGCATCACCTGCCGCGTCGCCTGACGCCGCCGCAGCCGGAAGGAGGGATCGTGCCGCTGCATCGTCTCGAGCACTTCCTGATCCAGACGGCGGATCTGGACGGCACCGCGCGCTGGTATGTCGAGGTGCTGGGCATGCGCATCGGCCCCTCGCCCGATTTCAAGTTCCCGGTGCGCTGGCTCTATATCGGCGAGACCGACGTGCTGCACCTGACCGCCGGCGGCAAGGACGTCTCGGCCAACCGCAAGGCCTATCTTGGCCAGCAATCCGAGGCGCTGAAGGGCTCGGGCGTGGTCGACCACATCGCCTTTCGCTGCACCGGGTTGAAGGAGACGATGGAACGGCTGGCGGCCAAGGGCGTGCCCTTCCGCAAGCGCATGGTCGACGACCAGGGACTGTTCCAGCTTTTCCTGTTTGACCCCAACGAGGTCAAGATCGAACTCAACTTCGCCAATGCCGAGGCCAAGGGCATCGCCCCCGAACTGATGGCCTCGGCGCTGCCGGGCTGACCGGCTCCGGCTACTCCTCGTCCTCGTCGGCTGCCTCGCGCATGGTCTCGCCTGGGTCGGTTTCGAGCCGATTGCCGCTGTCGTCGATCTGCTCGACCTGGACGTTGCGGAACTCGGTGCGCAGGTAATCCGGGAACCAGGTGGCGATGGCGGGGAAGGCCATGATCAGCAGGATCGCGATCACCTGCAGGATCATGAACTCGAACATGCCCTTGTAGATCGTCGCCAGCGACCATTCCTTGACCACCTGCTTGAGGTAATAGGCCGACATCGCCACCGGCGGCGACAGGAACGCGGTTTGCAGCGTCACCGCCACCAGCGCGCCGAACCACACCATCACCAGGTCGTTGGAAATCCCCAGCACCGGCGCCAGCATGGGCGCCAGCGCGTCGACCACCGGATAGAAGATCGGCAGGAACACCAGGATGATCGCCGGCCACTCGAACGGCCAACCCAGCAGGAAGATCAGCACCACCACCGCCGCCAGCATGCCCAGCGGCGGGAACGGCAGCGACAGCATCATCTCGGTGAGCCAGGTGGCGCTGCCCAGGCGCGAGAACACCGCGCCGAAGATGTTCGAGGTCATCGCCAGCATCAGCACCATGGCGGAGGTGGCGGTGGTCGACAGCACCGCCTGGCGGAGGCCGGCATAGCTCAACCGCCCGTAGAGCGCGGCCAGCGCCGGCGCGCCGGCGGCACCGATCGCCGCCGCTTCGGTCGGCGTCGCCAGGCCGATGATGATCGAACCCAGCGTAGCGCCGATCAATCCGATCAGCGGCACCACGCCCATGACCACTTCGCGCAGGATCACGGCGGGATCGCGCACGCGTTCGGATTCCGGTACCGGCGGGCCGAGCCGTGGATCGATGAAGGCCCGACCCAGCAAATAGCTCAAGTAAAAAACCGCCAGCAGGAAGCCCGGGCCGAAAGCCGAAGCATAGAGATCGGCCACCGACACGCCCAGCACCGGCCCCATCACGATCAGCATCACCGAAGGCGGAATCAGGATCCCGAGCGTGCCGCCGGCGGTGATGGCGCCGGCCGCCAGCCGCCCGTCGTAGCCCGACTTGATCATGATCGGGCCGGCCATGATGCCCAGCACCGTCACCGCCGCGCCGACGATGCCGGTGGCCATGGCGAACACCGCCGCGGTCAGGATCACCACCGCGAACAAGGCGCCGCGAATCGGCGCCAGCAGGTCGCGAAAGGCGCGGAACAAGCGCTCCATCATTCCGGCCTGCTCGGTGATGAAGCCCATGAAGATGAACAGCGGCACCGCCGCCAGCAGCTCCTCCTTCATCAGGCCGATGGTCTGGAAATAGGCCAGATCGAACACCGTCTTGCCCATGCCGACATAGCCGAAGACGAAGGCCAGGAACAGCATGGTGAAGCTGATCGGAAAGCCGATGAAGATCGCGCCGATCATCACCAGCAGCATGATCAGGCCGAGCAGCGCCAGACCGGACATCGGCTAGACCTCCACCCTTTCCTTGTGCTCGAGCTCGAAGCCGGTATAGGCGGCGTAGACGCTCTTGATGGTCTCGGAAACGCCCTGCACCATCAGCAGCACGCAGGTCAGCGGAATCACGCCCTTGAGCGGCCACAGCACCGGCCGCCACGGCGTCTGTTCCGAGGTTTCGCCGATGGCGAAGGCGTAGACCGCCTCGTGCCAGCCGACCACCATGAACAAGGTGAACGACGGGAAGAACAGGGCGACGTAGGCGATGGTGTCGATCAGCCCGCGGGTCTTGATCGACCAGCGCTCGAAGAAGAAATCGGTCCGGATATGCGCGCCTTTTCTCAAGGCGTAGGCCGATCCCAACATGTAGATCGCCGCGTAGAGCATGTAGGTCATGTCGAAGACCCATGCCGTCGGCGAATTGAAGACGTAGCGCGCTCCCACCTCCCAGCAGATCACGCCCACCAGCGGCAAATTCAGCCACGCCACCCACAGCCCGGTGGCCTCGCTGAAGGCATCGATGCGCTTGGTGACGGCGATCAGTTGGGGCGAGAAGGCCTGCATGTCGGGCTCATGAAAAACCCGCCCCCGTGCGACCGATCGGCCGCACCGGGGCGGGATACTTCAAGACGACCTTACTTCTTTTCGCTGCCCTTCTTCTGGCCCGACGGCGCGCGCCGCGCCTCGGGGAAGTAGTGGTTGGCGGCGAAGGAGTAGGGCGGGAACATGAAGCGCTTGGCCGGCACCACCTTGGCGGCATAGGCGCGCTGGGAATCCAGCACCTTCTTGAAGTAGGGGTTCTTGGCCGATTCCTCGGCCGCGATCTCGTCCCAGGCCTTGAAGAAGGCGGTCAGCACGTCGGGCGGCGTGCGCAGGATCTGCACGCCGTGCTTGGTGCGCATTTCCTCGATCGCGTCCGCGTTCTGGTACTGCCACTTGACCCACCAGCGCAGCAGGGTCTCGGTGGTGGCGGAACGCACCGCCTCCTGCTGCTGGGCGGTCATTGCCTTCCAGACATCGGCGTTGATCACCAATTCGCCGATCGAGGCGCTTTCGTGCATGCCCGGGGTGTAGTGGTACTTCCACACCTGCGCCAATCCCAGACGCAGATCCTCGATGCCGCCGACCCATTCGGCGCAATCGATCACGCCGCGCTGCGCCGCCGGCACGATTTCGCCGCCGGGCAGGTTGACGGTCTGCATGCCCATGCGCTGGTAGATCTCGGCGACGATGCCGGTCTGCCGGCACTTCATGCCCTTGAAGTCCTCGAGATTGCGGATCGGCCGCTTGAACCAGCCCAACGCCTGCGGGCTGGCCGGCAGGATCGGGAAGGCGACGACATTGAGCTTGAGCTCGTTCTGGTAGAAGCCCCAGTACATGTCGAGCCCGCCGCCCTCGTACATCCAGCCGAGGAAATCCATGTGGTCCATGCCGGCGATGCCGGCCGGCGTGGCGGAGAACAAGGTCGCGGCCTTGTTCTTGCCTACCCAGTAATAGGCGATGCCGTGGGCGCCATCGATCACCTTCTTGTGGGTGGCGTCCAACACTTCGAACGGCGGCACCACTTGGCCTGCGGCCATGACTTCGATCTTGAGCGAGCCGCCGGTCAGCTTCTCGACCCGCTCGCCGAAGAAGCGGAAATTGTCCTGCAGCGTCAAGCTGGCGGGCCAGGTCGACTGCATCTTGAGCGTGGTCTGCGCCGATGCCGGCAATCCCGACATTCCCAGCGCCGCGGCCAGCGCCAGCGCGCCGACGGCATGTTTGGCGAAATTCATGCGTGATTTCTCCCTTGGTGGAGCACGTATCGGTCCTTCGCATAACACAACCCAGGGCGGCTTGTCGCGTCGCGCGTCCGCACGGGGCGCCGCACGGGTGGCGCCTGTCAGCCATGCGGCCGGCGCATGCCGAATCCATAGGCTATTTGCGGCCGCTCTGCGATAATGGGACATGCGTAACGTCCTGCGCCGCGCGGTCCGGTTTGCGATGTTGGTCGTGCTGCCCATGGGCGCACTGGCCGCGGCAGGTACGCTATGGCTAGCGGGCGGTCGCACGGTCGGTACCGACAATGCCTATGTCCGCACCCCCATCTTGTCGGTCGCGGCCGAAATCTCGGGCCCGGTGGCCGAGGTGCTGGTGCGCGAGAACGAGTCCGTCGCCGCGGGCCAGGCGCTGCTGCGCATCCAGCCCGAGACTTTCCGCATCCAGCTTGCCAAGGCCGAAGCCGATCTGGCCAAGGCGCGCACCGAAATCGAGGTGATGAAGGCGACCCATCGCCAGCGGCTGGAAGAGGTGCGCTTGGCGCAGACCCGGCTCGACTTCGCCGAACGCGAGCATAAACGCCAAGCCGACTTGGCCGCCCGCGCCATCGTCGCCGCCACCACGCTCGATCGCGCGCGCAACGATCTCGACCTTGCCCGCCAGGACATGGCCGTGCTGCGCCAACAGGCCGCCACCATCGCCGCCGGCCTGGGCGGCAACGCCGATGCAGCGGTCGACACCCATCCCCTGGTGCGCGAGGCCAGGGCAAGACGCGATCAGGCCGCGCTCGACCTGGCGCGCACCGAGGTCAAGGCGCCCTTCGCCGGCGTCGCCCAACGCCTGCCCGAGCCGGGTGCCTATGTCCGCGCCGGCCAGCCGGCGATGAGCCTGGTCGGCGCGACGCGTCCCTGGATCGAAGCCAACATGAAGGAAACCGACCTGACCCATGTCCGCACGGGCCAGGCAGTACGCATCGTCATCGACACCTATCCCGGACGCGAATGGCGCGGGCGGGTCGAAAGCCTGAGTCGCGCCACCGGCGCCGAGTTCAGCCTGCTGCCGCCGCAGAACGCATCGGGCAATTGGGTCAAAGTTGTGCAGCGCCTGCCGGTGCGCATCGCCATCGAAGCCGGCCCCGACGACGCCCAGCTGCGCTCCGGCCTCAGCGCCGTGATCGAAATCGAGACCGGCCAGCGCCGCAGCATTCCGGTGCCGGTCAAGGAAGCCCTGGCCCGGGCCGGCCTGTTGCCGCGGGTCGAACGCCTGGTGGGCGAAACCAAGCCGTGACCGAGGCCCGGCCGCGGGCGCGATTCACCCTGACGCTGGCGATCATGCTGTCGACCATCATGCAGGTGATCGACATGACCATAGTCAACGTCTCGCTGCCGCACATGCAGGGCAGCCTGTCGGCGACGCAGGAGCAGATCTCCTGGGTGTTGACCTCCTACATCGTCGCCGCCGCGGCTTTCATGCCGGCGACCGGATTCCTCACCGCGCGCTTCGGCCGCAAGCGGCTGTTCGTCGCGCTGGTGGCGGGGTTCACCGTCGTCTCGATGGCCTGCGGCGCCGCCCGCAACATCGAGGAGATGGTGGCGTTTCGCGTGCTGCAAGGAATGATGGGCGCGGGCCTGGTGCCGCTGTGCCAGGCGGTGCTGTTCGACATCTACCCGCGCGAGCGCCACGGCCAGGTGATGGCGCTGTGGAGCTTCGGCGTGGTGATCGGGCCGATCATCGGCCCGGTGCTGGGCGGCTGGCTGACCGAGCACTACGACTGGCGCTGGTGCTTCTACATCAACCTGCCGCTGGGAGCGCTGGCGCTGTGGGGGATCGCGGCGCTGCTGCCGGAAGGCGGCCGCGATCCCGAGCGGCGGCTGGACGCGATCGGCTTCGGGCTGTTGTGCCTTGCGATCGGCGCGCTGCAGTGGATGTTGGATCGGGGCGAACTGTTGGATTGGTTCGATTCCGGCGAGATCGTCGCCGCCGGCACGATCTCGGCGCTGGCCTTCGTCATGTTCCTCGGCCATCTGTTCACGTCGCCGCGGCCTTTTCTCGACTTGGCCATGTTCCGCGACCGCAATTTTTCCGCCTCGCTGGCGGTGGTGTTCTCGCTCGGCATCGCGCTGCTGGCGACGATCTCGCTGTTGCCGCCGTTCTTGCAGCACTTGTTGGGCTTTCCGGTGCTGGAGACCGGCTGGGCGATGGCGCCGCGCGGCGCCGGCACCATGCTCGGCTCGGCCATCATCGGCCGGCTGATCACGCGGGTCGACACGCGGATGCTGCTGGCGATCGGATTCGCGCTCTCGACCCTGTCGCTGTGGGACATGATGCTGTGGTCGGAGCAGGTCGATTTTTGGCGCATCGCTTCGACCGGTTTCTTGCAGGGCATGGGGCTGGGGTTTCTGTTCGCGCCGCTGAGCTCGATCGCCTTCTCGACCCTCGAACCGCGTCATCGCGCCGACGGCGCCGCGCTCTACAGCCTGATGCGCAACCTGGGATCGAGCGTCGGCGTGGCGCTGGTGGTGTCCCAGTTCTCGCAGCAAAGCCAGATCCACCGCGCCCATCTGGCGACCCACGTCACGCCCTTCAACCGCGCGCTCGAATCCCAACCCGCTGGCGATGCCAATGCCTTGGCGCTGCTCGACCTGGCGGTCAATCGCCAGGCGGCGATGCTGGCCTATTTGACCGATTTCCAGTGGCTGATGGCCGCCAGCCTGGCGGCGATACCCCTGGTGCTGCTGCTGCGCCCGGCCGAGCGGCGCTGATATCGCCGTTTAGTGCAGTTCGGCGCGGATCTTTTCGCGCAACAGCGCGATCGGCGCCAGCGTCCCTTCCGGCGTCTGGTAGTGCCAGAAGGTCCAGCCATTGCAGGCCGGCAAATGCTGCAGCCGCGCGCCGATCTGGTGGATCGAGCCGACCGAATCGGCCGAGACCAGCGTGCCGTCGGCGCGGACCTTGGCGAAGTGGCGGCGGTTGGGATCGCACAACACGGTGCCGGGTTCGAGCAGGCCGCGTTCGACCACCCAACCGAAGGGGATGCGAGCCGCGTCGCGGCGATTGGGCGTAATCTGCAAGCTGTCCTCCGGCAGGGTCTCGACCGCGGCGATGCGCTTCCTGGCCATGGCGACGTAATCGGCGTCGCGTTCGATGCCGATGAAGTGCCGGCCCAGCCGCTTGGCCACGGCGCCGGTGGTGCCCGAGCCGAAGAACGGATCCAACACCAGCTCGTCCCGCCGGCTGGCGGCCAGCAGCACGCGATGCAGCAGCGCCTCGGGCTTTTGGGTCGGATGCGCCTTGGCGCCGCCCTCGCGCAGCCGTTCGGGTCCGCCGCAAACCGGCAATTCCCAATCGCTGCGCATCTGCAGGCCGTCGTTGAACTGCTTCAATGCGTCGTAGTTGAAGGTATAGGACTTGGAGTCCGGCGAGCGCGCCGCCCAGATCAGCGTCTCATGTGCGTTGGTGAACCTGCGACCCCGGAAATTGGGCATCGGGTTGGTCTTGCGCCAGACGATGTCGTTGAGGATCCAATAGCCCAGATCCTGCAGCATCGAGCCGACGCGGAAGATGTTGTGATAGCTGCCGATCACCCAGATCGAGCCGCTGTTCTTGAGCACGCGCCGGCATGCCGTCAGCCAAGCGGCGGTGAAGGCGTCGTAATCGAAGGTCGAGCCGAAGCGATCCCAGTCGTCGTCGACGCCGTCGACCAGGCTTTGATTGGGCCGGTGCAATTCGCCGCGCAGCTGAAGATTGTAGGGCGGATCGGCAAAGACCAGATCGACCGAAGCCTCGGGCAGTTTGGACAGTTCGGCGACGCAATCGCCTTGGATCACGCAATCGAGCGGAAGATGGCCGGGCGGACGCATGGCCGGATATAATCAACATGCTGTGGACAAGGTCAATAAACATTTTGATTCAATACGTTACAATGGACTCTTAATACTATACATTGACTAGTTGTCGGGCCGTTCTCCAAAATCTAGAGCCTGCTGAACCGGTCGGAAACTGCGGCGATGATGGGGCGAGGGACCGAATCGGGCCAATGCTGCGCGATGCGCAGGCGTCGGGTAGCCTTTGTTTTCGGCCCAGCCATAGACTGGATAACGTGGCGAAAGCCCGACCATCAGCCGATCGCGCAGCACCTTGGCGACGATCGATGCCGCGGCGATCGAGAGGCAAAGCGCATCGCCATCGATGACAGCATGGCCGCTGCAGGGAAGATCACTTGGCAGTCGATTGCCATCGATCAGCGCATGCTCCGGACGGCAGGGCAAGCGAAGGATCGCTTGGCGCATCGCCGCAAGGGATGCAGCAAGGATGTTTTCGTGATCTATCAACGCCACGGAACCGGCATAGACTCCGACCTGGCATTTCGTTTCGATTTCGAAATAAAGCCTCTCTCGAGCACTGGGCGATAGTTTTTTCGAATCGTTCAATCCGTGAGGAATGCCCCCCGGATGCAGCACCACAGCGGCCGCTATCACCGGTCCAGCCAACGGCCCACGACCGGCTTCATCAACCCCGCAGACAATACCGCCAAGCTCCATCTCCTTTGAATAATCTGGTTTGTTTCGCATACGCAACAAACAATGAGCTCAAATCAGTGTGAGCTGCGAAGAGCTTGGCCGGGGCGCTTTGAACAGGCTCGTATCGAAGTCGTAATGAGCGGCGTTCAGCCCAAGCCGCTTGCAAGCCAACCGAAATCGCTTGGATATCAGCCGGGCATAGGGTCCATCGGCATGCATGCGGCTGAAAAACTCTGGATCGTTGTCACGGCCGCCTCTCGCCTGTTGAATATGGTGGATCACCCGTGCCGACCGGTTCGGATAATGCTCGGCCAGCCAGTCGCGGAACAAATCCTTTATCTCGTGCGGCAGGCGAATGAAGGTATAGCCGGCCTCGATTGCGCCCCGTTCGGCCGCGGCCTCGAGCAGGGCTTCGAGTTCGTGGTCGTTGAGACCCGGGATCAAGGGCGCGGTCATGATGCCGGTCGGTATGCCTGCCTCGGCCAAAGCTGCGATCGCATCCAGCCGCCGTTCCGGCGTCGAGGCTCGCGGCTCCATTCGCCGCGCCAGCGCGCGGTCGAGCGTGGTCACCGACAGATAGACCTTGGCCAGGCGCTTCTTGGCCATCGCCGCCAGCAGATCTATGTCGCGCGTCACCAGCGCCGCCTTGGTGGTGATGCCGACCGGATGATCGCATTCGGCCAGGACTTCCAGGATTTGCCTGGTCACCTGCCAGCGCTTTTCGATCGGCTGATAGGGATCGGTATTGCTGCCCAGCGCCATCACCGCCGGCCGGTAGCCGGGCTTGGCCAATTCGGCCCGCAGCAAGACCGCGGCCTCGGGCTTCATGAACAGCCGGGTTTCGAAATCGAGCCCAGTCGAAAGACCGAGATAGGCGTGACTCGGCCTGGCGTAGCAATAGACGCAGCCATGCTCGCAGCCGCGATAGGGGTTGATCGAGCGATCGAACGGGATGTCGGGCGAATCGTTGCGGGCGACGATGCTGCGGCTGGAATCGATTTCGACGGTGGTCTTGAGCGGCGCAAGCTCGCCGTCCAGCTCGCTCCAGCCGTCGTCGAGAGGCGCGCGCCGCAGCGCCTCGAAGCGGCCGGCATCGTTGCTGGCGGTGCCGCGGCCGCGCCGCGTCTCGGGCCGGACGGAATTGCGCTCGCCTGTCGCCATGGGACAAGACTAGCGCGGAATCCAGAACATTAAAAGAACCGACTATTGTCGCAGCTTGGTCGCCCTGCGCAACGCGTCCCGCAGCGGTCCCTGATAGACCTGCCAGTCTCCGCCATGGGGCTGGCGGTAGCGGGCAATGACAATGCCATTGCGATCGATCACCACTGTCGTCGGCGCCAGGGTCTTGTCGAGTTCGAGCCGCGTCCCGTCTCCCAACGTCACCGCATGTCCTTCGCCCGCCAAAGAATCGTAGAACGGCAGTCTATGGCCCTGGCCTTCGGCCCAGAGCCGGCCCTCGACATAGTCGTCGCCGATATTGAGCATCACGAAAACCAGCTCCTTGGCGTCGGCCATGGCATCTTGCAGCCGGCCGAGCGAAGGCAATTGCGCCGTGCTGACCGCATCGGTGCTGGACCATAGCGTCAGGACGACAAGGTTGTCTTCGAGACCGCGCAGCCGATAGCGTCCTTGACCGCCATCGCCGAACACCAGATCGGGCACCCGGTCGCCAACCTGCCACCCGATCCGCGCGAAGGCCCATTCGGTCGATTTGGGATAGGGTCGCCAGATGTCGGGCGCCACGTCGCCGCAAGCGGTGAGCGCGCAGATCAGCATGGCCAGGACGATCGCACGGCGCGGCATCGCGGCGATGATACGCTAGACTGCGGCCGATCTGAATGGAATCGCTCGCGTGATTCCATCCGGGTCGCGAATCGCACCCCAGGGCGGGATACGAGGGCATGATCGACGGTCTCGTGGTGGTGATGCCGACGCTCGATGCCGCTTCCGGCCTGGGGACGACGCTGCTCGCACTCGGCGATCAGGCGACGCGCACCGTAGTCGTGGACGGCGGGTCGCGCGATGCCACCGGCGAAATCGCCATGGCCCATGGCGCCGCCCTGATATCGGCGCCGCGCGGGCGCGGGCCGCAATTGGCCGCTGGCGCCCGTGCCGCCGCCGAAGCGCGCTGGCTCCTGTTCCTGCACGCCGATACCCGTCTCGATCCGGGTTGGCAAGCGAGCGTCGCCGCCCATATCTCCGCTCCGGACGCCGAAAACCGTGCGGCCTATTTCACCCTTGCCTTCGACGATCCGCGGCCGATGGCGCGGCTATGGGAATGGCTGGCGGCATGGCGTTGCCGGGTCTTGGCCCTGTCCTATGGCGACCAAGGGCTGCTGATTTCGCGCGTGCTCTACGACCGCATCGGCGGCTTCGCGCCTTTGCCGCTGATGGAGGATGTCGATCTGGTGCGCAGGCTGGGACGCAAGCGTTTGCAGGCATTGTCGATCCGGGCGGTGACCTCGGCCGCGCGCTATCGCCGCGGCTATCTGCGCCGGGGCTTGCGCAATCTGCTGTGTCTCGGCCTGTGGTATCTGGGCGCGAAGCCCGCGACCGTCCAAAGGCTTTACGCCGGATGAAGCGGCCGACCGTGATCGTCTTCGCCAAGGCGCCGCGCCTGGGCACGGTCAAGACGCGGCTGGCCGCGGCCATCGGCCAAGCGGCGGCGCAGCGCCTGGCACGAAACTGGCTCGCGCGCGCCTGGCGCCAGGCGCAGGATGCGCGCTGGCGGCGGGCGCTGGCGCTCAGTCCCGATGCGGCGGCCAGGCGCGCAGGCGCTTTGCCACAGGGCCGAGGCGATCTCGGTCGACGCATGGCGCGAGCGCTCGCCCGGCACGCGCCGGCCGTCCTGGTCGGAGCCGACATCCCGGCCATGAATCGCCGCCATCTGCAGCAGGCGCTAGCCGCGCTGCGCCGCGCCGACATCGTGCTGGGCCCGGCGCGCGATGGCGGCTTCTGGCTGGTGGGTCTGCGCGATCCGAAGCTGTTGCAAGGCCTGTTTCGGGAGGTGCGTTGGTCGAGCCCTCATGCCTTGGCCGACACGCTGCGCAATCTGCCGACCAATCGTCGCGTCGCTTTCGTCGAGCGGCTGGCCGACGTCGATCGACCGGAGGACCTCAGGTCCCCGCCGGCAGGATGATGAATCGCGGCGCGTTGTCGCGCACCGCCAGCGCCAGCACGTTGACCGCCTCCGCCTGGCGCAACAATTCGAGCGCGTGCCGCGCATTCTCGACCTTGACGCCGCCCACCGCCACCAGCACGTCGCCCGGCTGCATCTCGAGCCGCGCCGCCAGCGACAGCGCCTCGACCTCGCCGACCAGCGCACCCATGTATTCGTCGGCGATGGCGTAGTGGCGGCGCATCGCCGCCGACAGCTCGATCAGGCCGATGCCGCGCGCGCTGCCGATCGGCGGTGCCTCGGGCGGCGGGCCGCGCCGGCGCTGCACTGTCGGCTGGGCGGCCGGCGCCGCGGTCGGCAGGATTTCGATCTCGAGCCCGGCGCGCTGGCGCCAGAGACCGAACTTGATCGGCGTGCCGACAACGCTCCCCGCCATCAGCTCGATCAACTTCGCCTGGTTGGAAATCGCCTGACCGTCCATCGTCAACACCACGTCGCCCGGCTGCAGCCCGCCCTTTTCAGCCGGGCCGCCGGCGATGGTCCAGGCGATCAGCGCGCCGCGCGGCGAATCGAGACCCAGCACGCTGGCCAAGCCTGCGGTCATGTCCTGGATCCGCAGACCGACATAGCCGCGCGCCTGCGCCAGCGCCGGCCCCGCCGCCAACAGCAGTCCGAGACCCACAGCCAGCAGGCCGAGTCGCCTATTTACGACGCTTGTGTTCCTCAAGGCGCGGCAGCAATTCGACGAAGTTGCAGGGTCGAAAGCGGTAGTCGAGCTGATCCTTGAGAATCCCGTCCCAACCGTCGGCGCAGGCGCCGGGCGAACCCGGCAGCGCGAACAGATAGGTCCCGCCGGCAACCCCGGCGGTGGCGCGCGATTGGATAGTCGAGGTGCCGATCTTGGCGTAGCTCAGCCAACGGAACAGCTCGCCGAACCCGTCCAGTCGCTTTTCGTAGACGCTCTCGAAGGCCTCGGGCGTGACGTCGCGCCCGGTGACGCCGGTACCGCCGGTAGAGATGACGACATCGACCGCGGGATCGGCGATCCAGGCCCTGAGCTGCCCGGCGATGCGTTCGCGCTCGTCGGTGACGATGGCGCGCGCCGCCAGCGCGTGGCCGGCCTGGGTCAGGCGCTCGACCAGCACGTCGCCCGATTTGTCGCTTGCCAAGTCGCGCGTATCCGACACCGTCAGCACGGCGATGTTGACCGGCACGAAATTGCGTGCGGGATCGATCCGTCCGACCATGACCTAGCCCAGCGTGTTGCGGGCGACGCGCTTGGGCCGGCGCTCGACTCCGCCGATCGCCGGGTCCTTGTTCTGCACCAGGGCATCGAGCGAAGGCGCATCGATCCCCAGCCGATCGCAGTAGACCCAATAGCTGGTGGCGACGCGCTGGACGAACAGCCGGGTCTCCCGCACCGGAATCGACTCGAGGAACATCAGCGGATCCTCGGTGCCGATCTCGCGGCGCCAGTTCTTCACCCGGCCGGGACCGGCGTTGTAGGCCGCCAGCACGTTGAGCAGGTTGTCGCCGATCCGGTCCTCGGCGATCAGCCGCAGGATGTAGCGCTGGCCAAGCTCGATGTTGGTGTCGGGATCGTGCAGCTTCTGCTTGTTGGCGCCCTTGAGCGAGCGGTCGGCCGCCACCACGCTGGCGGTCGAAGGCATCAACTGCAACAGCCCGCGCGCGCCGGCGCGGCTTTGCGCCATGACATTGAAGCCGGATTCGTGGCGCATCAGCGCGAACAGCAGCGCGCGATCGACCATGAAACCTTCTTCCGGTTCCCAATGCGGCACCGGATAGACCGAAGCCAGGTTGTAGGGGCTGTCGCTGGCAAAGAGCGTGCGGGCGAGGCGAAGCTGGACCGCGGCCAGGTTCAGCCTGCTGGCCAGCCCGATCAGCAC
Source organism: Alphaproteobacteria bacterium (assembly GCA_016869515.1). GTDB lineage: Bacteria > Pseudomonadota > Alphaproteobacteria > VGDZ01 > VGDZ01 > VGDZ01. Next base: position 27,681 of record VGDZ01000012.1, read on the forward strand.
CGGCGCCAGCGACTTGTCGCTAGCCGCCAGCTTGGCGATCTCCGCCTTGGCGGCGTCGACCCGATCGATCGCCGCCAGCGCCATGGCGCGGCGACCGGCCGGAATCGCTTCCAAGCGGGCGATGTCGGCGGCGCCGAGCGGCGGGTCGCGCCAATCGAAGGGCGAATCCAAAGCCAAGAAACGGATCGCCAATTGACCATAGAAGGTGCGCGGGTGAGCGGAGGCTTGCCCCATCAGACCGTCGACCTTTTCCGGCCGGCGGCTTTTCCAGGCCGCGCGCGCGCCCCAGAATCCGCCTGCCGCATTGTGCCAAGCGCCTGCCCTGGGACTACGGGCCAGGATCTCGAAATGGTTCAGCGCACCGGCATAGTCGCCAAGACGGAAAGCGGCCAGACCCGCCACCCAATCGAGCAAAGGCACGTCTGCCCTGGTCTGGGCGATGCCATTCCGGGCCAGCGCCAGCGCTTTGGCGGGATCGCCGAACAGGAAGGCGCCATGGGCGATGCGGAAGCGAAGCTCGCTTGTCTCGTCGTTCCTAAGCCCAGCCGGGCGGTACAGGGCCTGTTCGGCCGCCGCTATCTTGCCGGCCCGAATCAGGCCTTCGATCTGCTTGGCATGGGCCTTTGCGCCCGGTGTGGCAGCACGGATCGATACCGGCGGTCGCTCGACCGCAATCGGATCGCCGTGCCCCGCCCCCATCAACTCGCTCCCGACCGGAGCGCGCGGCGCCTTGTCCTTGGGCGGTTTGCGGTTCAATGCCAGCTTGTAGATCTTGGCCGCGTCCGGTTGATCGGCATAGGCCGCAAGCCATTCCCGCAATTCGGGCCAGCTGGCTTTGCTGGTGGGACCGAGATAGCGCATCGCCAGGACGTGGCCGACCAATAGCCGGTCATCCAATTGGCGCATCAGCGCGTCGGCCTTGGCCGGCTGTCCGGCCTCCTCGAATCCGAATATCTCCTTGTAAAGGCTTAGATCTTTTGGCCCGAGGATGGTCGGCAGCACCGCCGCCTCCCCGGATTGGCCGGGGGCAGGCAATGAGGCATAACTGCGGGTCTCGGCTTGCGCCTCGGGCCATGACCCGAGCGCGACAGCCAATCCCGTCACTAGCCAAAACCCAGCCTTGTTTGGCGTCATCCGGCCCCCTGCGCTCGGATGACGGGGCGTTCGTGGATTACCACGCTCCCTCCATTCTGGAATGGGCCGGACCGTAGCGACCCGCCCCGACCAGAGCAACCGGAATCTACGCTGACGGGAGACCTATACTACATATAGAGGGGCGTGTCAGCAGCCTATACAATAGATAGAGGGACTCAGCCGATTTGCCGCAGCTTGTCCTGGATCGCCAGGAAGTCCCGCCAACTTTCCCGCTTCTGCGCCGGCTGGCGCAGGAGGTAAGCCGGATGGAAAGTCGGCATGGCTGGTATCGGCGGCCCCCCGTCCAAAGGCTGGAAATCGTACCAGCGCCCGCGCAGCCGGGTGATGCCCTCTTCCCGGCCAAGCAGGGTCCCGGCCGAGATCCCCCCCACCAGCACCAAGAGCCGGGGCCTGGCCAAGGCTATCAGCCGCAGAACAAAAGGCAGGCACTGCGCGATCTGGAGCTGGCTGGGCTTTTCGTTGCCGGGGGGGCGCCAATAAACCATGTTGGTGATGAACACCTTGGTCCGGTCGAGGCCGATCGCCGCCAGCATACGATCGAGCAACTGCCCCGAAACGCCGACGAAGGGTTTGCCGAGCCTGTCTTCGTCTGCCCCGGGGGCTTCGCCGATCATCATCACGCCGGCCATCGGATCGCCGTCGCCGAACACGGTATTGGTGGCCGTGCGCTTGAGAGTGCAGCCCTCGAATCCCCGGATGGCGGCTTCGAGGCTGGGGACATCCTGGGCGGCATCGGCCAGGGACTTGGCCGAGGCGCTTTCGCCGCCTGGGGCCTTGGGCGCGGCGGGACGGCGCGCGCTCGAGGCATTCTTGACCGTGGCCGGCGACGGCGTCGCCGCAACCGCAAAGCGATCGATCGGCGCATCGACGATGGCTTCGTCGACGCCGAATTCCAGTTGCAGGCGCAGCGCGGTCAGCGGATCGGGCTCGACCCTCATGCCCGAGGGTTAGCCGAGTCGACGGATTCACTCAAGCGGATTGGCAGCGGGGAGGGCGCGTTGCGGCAGATCGAAAAAGCGGGGCTCGGCGCCGTGGAGCGGCCGGACCTGGCCGCGCGGCCCTTGGCCGCCGCCCGAATTCGAGAGATAGCGGGCGACGGCGACATTGCCCGGTTTGTAGCTGTAGGCCGCGGCGGAGCGCGGCTGCGAAGCGGGCGCGGCCGCAGGCGCTGGGGGCGGCGCGGCCTCGCCGTCATATTGAGCCAGGTGCATGTTGGAATCGGCATCGCGGCTCTTGAGGCCGCGCGCGACCAGACCGGCGGATAGCGCTTCGGCGCGCTTGACCCGGCTCCATTGCACGGCATCGCGCTGGCGTTCCTCGGCCAGGCGGAGCCGCTCTTCGCGCCATTCGCGGTCGACCTTGACCCGGTAGGGTCCGCCCTTTTCGGGCTTGGCCGAGTGATAGCGTTGAACCGCCGCCGGCCAGCCGCCGGTTTCGTCCTTGAGCTGGATGAGGAATCGGGCGGCATAGCTGGCATTGATCACCGGATCGAAGGCCTCTTCCAGGCTGTCGAAGGCGTCGCGGTGATACATCAGATTGACCTGCATGCAACCGACGTCGATCGAACGCACGCCGCGCGCCTGCAAGGCGTCGACCGCTTCGATCGCCTCGGCCTTGGTGGCGAAAAAGCGGCCCTGGCCCTCGGCATTGATGGTCCAGGGCCAGGCAATTTTTGCCTGCCGCCCGCGATCGTAGCGGCCGGATTCGACCAGCGAGATGGCGTGCATCAGATCGGCCGGGATGCGATGGGCACGCTCGGCGCGCATGATCGCGACCCGGCAATTGTCCTCGGCCAGGCCAGGCGCTGCCCAGCTTTGGCCGACAAAGCCCATCGCCACGAAAACCGCCAACGCGGCCCAAATCGTCCACGCGGCCTTTTCCAATCGGTCCATCGTCGTACTCCCCTGCCTTTCTGGCAGGCCGGGCTCAGCAAGCCGCGTGCCAGGGCGGCCACGCATTCAGACTGATCAGGGGTGGAAACGTGTCATCCATTTTTGCAGTGCAACATTGCTTGCACTGCAGCATTCAAGCGAGCATATTCAAGACGCCCTTTTTGGGCATTTCCTCCCTTGACTTGGGCCACGCTTCGGCGTGGCCCCTTTTTTTGTTGCAGCGCGGAATTATTCGGCAGCTTGTGGCAGGCACGGACGCAAATCCGCCCAAGGAAAGGCCGCCAATTCTGTCAGCACCGCTGTCAGATCTGCGATCAAAGTGGCGAAGCCAGGGCCGCGTTCGAAGCGCGCCTCGTCCATGTAAAGCCGGCGATTGAATTCGATCTGGAGCGCATGGAGGCCTTCACTTGGCCGGCCGTAATGGGATGCTATGAACCCGCCGGCATAGGGTCGATTGGCGCGCACGCCATAACCGCGTCGCTTGAACGCGGCCGCCAGCGCCTCGACCAAGGCCGGCGACGCGCTAGTCCCGTGCCGATCGCCCAATACGACATCGGCCCGCATCTGGCCGCGATCGGGTTCGCCCGGCCCGGCCGTCGAGGGCATGGAATGGCAATCCAACACCGCGGCCGCGCCATGGCGCGCGCGCATCGCCGCGACGATCTCTCCCAAGCGGCGATGAAACGGCCGGTGGTAAAGCGCGAGCCGGCGTTCGATCGCGGCTGTGCTCAGCCTGCGGCCATAGATTTCGATTCCGCCCATCAACCGCGGCACCACGCCCTGGCCCAAGGCCGCGCGCGGTCCGATCTCGATGATCGCGTCATCGTCTCCGCCCAGCAGCGGATCCGATTCGTCCTCGCCGCGATTGACGTCGACCGCGGCCCGCGCCACCTGTTGGATCAGGGCGCCAAGCCCGCAGGCGCGCGCCGCCGGCTCGACCAGCAGATCGACCAGCGGGTCTTCGAGTCCGCGCAGGATCGCGCGTTCGAGCCGCGCCTCGGTCAAAAGCGCGCGCGGATAATGCCGCCCGGCATGCGGCACGCTGAGGACCGCGGGGATCGAATCCCCGGCCGGGGCCAGCACGCGGCAAGGCCAAGCCAATTCCTCCAGCGACGACATGAGCCAAGCTAACACGACGCGCCGCGCTTGAAAGCGCGCGGCGGCTCGGCCTATAAAGCGGCCTTCCGGCTTGGCACCGGGCGCGTAGCTCAGCGGTAGAGCACTACCTTGACATGGTAGGGGTCACAGGTTCGATCCCTGTCGCGCCCACCATTCCGCCCGCGTCGGCGGCGTGGAATCGGCGCTATGCCGGGCTGGTTTTCGCTGGCCTTGGGCTCAGGGCTCGGCCAATATCCGGACCCGCAATGTTGAGCATCAAGGCACTGACCAAGATCTACGGCCAAGTCGCGGCGGTCGACAGCGTCAGCTTCGACGTGCCGGCCGGTCAGATGGTCGGCATCATCGGCCGTTCCGGCGCCGGCAAGTCGACCTTGTTGCGCATGATCAATCGGCTGACCGACGCCAGTTCGGGTCAGGTGTTTTTCCGCGAAGGCGAAGAGACGGTCGACGTCGGCCGCCTCGCCGGCCGCAAGCTCTTGGAATGGCGCGGGCGCTGCGCCATGGTGTTCCAGCAGTTCAACCTGGTGCCGCGCCTGCCGGTGCTGACCAACGTCATGGTCGGACGGCTGGGCCAGCGCGCCACGCTGCCGACCCTGTTCGGCCTGTTCGGCGAGGAGGATCGGGCGCTGGCGATCCGCGCGCTCGATCGGCTCGACTTGGTCAGCCACGCGCTCTACCGCGCCGACGCGTTGTCGGGCGGCCAGCAGCAGCGCGTCGCCATCGCGCGCGCGTTGGTGCAAGAGCCGCGCATCCTGCTGGCCGACGAGCCGATCGCCTCGCTCGACTTGCGCAACGCCACCATCGTCATGGACGCGCTTCGGCGCATCAATCGCGAGGACGGCATCACCGTCATCTCGAACCTGCATTTGCTGCAGACCGCGCGCGACTATTGCGATCGCATCATCGCCATGCGCAAGGGCGCGGTGGTGTTCGACGGCAAGCCGGCCGAGCTGACCGATGCGCTGTCGCGCGAGATCTACGCCGTCGGCGCCGGCAGCGAAGAAGAAGTGGCGATGGCCTTCGGCGCCACCTCGGCCATGCCCAGCCACTGACCATGACCGTCACAGAGGGAGAAATCGGGACCATGCAGCGCTTTGCCATTGCGGCCCTGGCCGCCGGTTTGACGTTGGCGGCAGGCTCGGCCGCGGCCGACGAATTCATCGGCGGCTGGCAGAAGCGGTTTGCCACCGTCAAATACGGCGTGATCCCGGTCGAGACCCAGAGCCAGACCACCAAGTCGATGGACGCCTTCCTGGCCCATGCCCAGAAGGAGACCGGAGCCAAGTGGGAGCTCTATACCGCCACCGACTATTCGGGGGTGATGAACGCGCTGATCGCCGGCCAGATCCATCTCGCCTGGTTGAGCGGCTTCTCCTATTGCCAGACCCATATGGACAGCAAAGGCGGGGTCGAGCCGCTGGTCGCGGCGCAGGAGCCCGACGGCTCGATGGGCTACAACGCCGTCATCGTCGTCAAGACCGAAAGCCCCTATCGGAGTTACGAGGACCTCAAGGGCAAGATCGTCGCCCGCACCGACCCTCTGTCGGGCTCGGGCTATCTGATCCCGACCGCGGCCTTCCGTCAGATGGGCAAGCCGGTCGACGAGTATTTCAAGAGCCCGCTCTCGGGCGGCCATCCCCAGGCGGTGTTGGGCGTGCTGCGCGGCACCTATGACGGCGCTTTCACCTGGACCAGCAAGGACGACAACATCGGCAATCTGCGGCAGATGATGAACAAGGGCCTGCTCAAGCGCGAGCAGATCCGCATCGTCTGGACCTCGCCGCAGCTGCCCTCGCCGCCGGTGGTGATCCGCAAGGACCTGCCGCTGGAGATGCGGGTCGACCTCGAGAAGCTGTTCGTCCGCCTCAAGGACCACGACATGGCGCTGGCCGAATCGGTGGCCCAGGGCAAGACCAACGGTATGGTGCGGGTCTTCCACGAGGACTATCGCCTGATTTGCCAGGCGGCGGAACTCGAGCGCGAGGCGCGCAAACAGCGCCGGAACTGACCAGAGTTTCATGACGGCAAGCGAAGCCGCCGCTCGGTTCGAGCGGCAGTACGCCGATCATCGCCGCGCCAGGATCGCGGCGTCGACCCTGTTCTGGGTCGCGTTCGCGATCTGCTTCGCGGTCTCGGTGGTGGTGTCCAAGTTCGACGTCGTCGCGCTGCTGCAAGGCCTGCCGCGCACCGGCGATTTCATCGTCAAGATGGTGCCGCCGATCGGCTGGTCGAGCTTCGGCGCCGACATCGCCGAGTGGTATTGGGGCATCGGCAAGTGGCTGACCAGCCTGCTCAACACTCTGCTGATGGCCTATCTCGCCACGGTGCTGGGCACCGCCATCGGCGGCGCGCTGTCCTTCCTCGCCGCGCGCAACCTGGTCAAGAGCTACGCCGTCTATTGGACGACGCGGCGGGTGCTGGAGATCGCGCGCACCGTGCCCGACATCGTCTGGGCGCTGCTGTTCGTGCTGGCCTTCGGCATCGGTCCCCTGCCGGGCGTGCTGGCGATCACCGTCCACACCCTGGGCGCCCAGGGCAAGCTGTTCGCCGAGGTCAACGAGAACGTCAGCATGCTGCCGATCGAGGGTGTGCGCGCCTCGGGCGGCAATTGGCTGCAGGAAATGCGCTTCGGCGTGCTGCCGCAGGCGCTGCCCAACTACATGTCCTACACCTTCTGGCGGATCGAGCTGAACGTGCGCTCGGCCACCATCGTCGGCTTCGTCGGCGCCGGCGGCATCGGCCATGACCTGTTCACGTCGATCCAACTGCTCTACTTCGCCGATGCCGGCGCCATCCTGCTGATCGTGGTCGCCACCATCATGGCGATCGACATGCTGAGCGAGCGCTATCGCCACCGCCTGATCGGCAAGGAGCATCTGTCGCAATGAGCCTGGCTGGCGGCGAAATCGAGGCGTTGCGCGCGCGTGCTCCCGAGGCGTTCGCGCCACCCGGGCGCGAGCGTCTCCGGCGCTACCTCGTGCGCGTCGCAGTCGCGGCCCTGACAGTCTATTGTCTTTATCGCTTCGATTTCTTCAGCTGGTCCTTCGTCGACGGCATGTCCAAGCTGGGCGCGGTGGTGATCTCGCAGCTTTTCCCGCCTTCGGGTTTCGAACTGATGCCGCAGTTCCTGGCCTCGATGGGCGAGACCATCGCCATGGCCTTCCTCGGCACCGTGCTGGGGGCGGTGGTGGCCTTTCCGCTGGCCTTCCTGGCGTCCAAGAACATGATGCCGGCGCGACCGGTGCAGTTCGGTACCCGCCGCCTGGCCGACCTGCTGCGCGCTTTCGACTATCTGATCTGGGCGCTGATCTTCGTCCGCGCCATCGGCCTCGGGCCGATGGCCGGCATCATGGCGATCGCGATCGTCGAGGTCGGGACTTTCGTCAAGCTCTACTCCGAGGCGATCGAGAACCTGGATCGCAAGCAGATGGATGGGGTGCGCGCCGCCGGCGCCAATTGGCCGCAGATCATCCGCTTCGGCGTGCTGCCCCAAGTGCTGCCGATGATGGTCTCGAACACGCTCTACATGTTCGAGCACAATGTGCGCTCGGCCTCGATCCTGGGCATCGTCGGCGCCGGCGGCATCGGTTTCTTGCTGGCCGACCGGCTGCGGGCCTACGAGTTGCAGGAGGCCTGCACCATCATCATCCTGGTGATTCTCACGGTCTACGCCATCGACTACCTGTCGAAGCGCCTGCGCGAGCGCATCATCGGCGCCGAACGCAGCGCTCCCGCGGCCGACGACCATTCCCAATTCGAAGACGTCAAGGCGCGCTGAATGAGGGCCATCATCATCGGCGCCGGCCGCGGCCGCAGGCTGATGCCGACCACCGAGGACGCCCCCAAATGCTTCGCCGAGATCCAGGGCAAGCGCATCCTCGACTGGACGCTGGAGGCGCTGCGCGGCGGCGGCTGCAGCGAGATCGTGTTCATCGGCGGCTACCGCATCGAATCGGTCAAGCGCGACTACCCGGATTTCGTCTTTCGCGAGAACCGCGAATGGCCCGACAACAACATCCTGGTCTCGCTGATGTACGCCGAAGACCTGATGGATCGGCCTTTCGTCACCAGCTATTCCGACATTCTGTTCACCAAGGAGGTCGTCCACGCTTTGGTCGAATCCAAGGACGAGATGGCGCTGGGCGTCGACACCGACTGGCGCGAGCACTACCGGCCCCGCACCCAGCACCCGCCGCACGACGCCGAGAAGGTCATCACCCGAGACGGCCGGGTCGAGCGGGTCTATCGCACCATTCCCTACGAGCAGGCCACGGGCGAGTTCATCGGCGTCGCCAAGTTCGGTGCCGAGGGCGCGCGGCGCTTCCGCGAGTTCTACCGGCGCCGCCGCGCCGAGTTCTGGGACAAGCCCTATCGCGAGGCGGCGCAGTTCCAGAAGGCCTATCTGATTCACATGTTCCAGGACATGATCGAGCAGGGCGCGGTCTTCGGCCATGCCGACACCCCCGGCAAATACCGCGAGATCGACACCCAGGAAGACATGAACCTGGCCCAGACGCTGTGGCAGCCATGAGCGCGCAATGACCGCCTTGCCCCTGTTTCCCGCCTCGATCGTCGGCTCGATCCCGCGCCCGCAGGTGGTGCGCGAACTGATCGACAAGCCGGCCTGGGACGCGGCCGACACGGCGACGATGGACGCGGCGGTGCGCTTCGTCGTCGCCATGCAGGAACGCGCCGGGCTGGACGTGGTCAACGACGGCGAATGGCGCCGGCGCTCCTATATCGGCGTCATCGCCGAACTGGCGCACGGCTTCACGCTCGAGACCAATCCCGCCGACGGCCGGCCGTGGACCGTGGTCACCGAGCGGCTTTCGCCCAAGCCGCCCGGCTTCGTCGCCGCCGAGGCGCGGTTCGTGAAATCGATCGCCCGCGTCGCGACCAAGATCACGCTGCCGGCGCCGGCGCTGCTGGGCGAGCGGCTGTGGGACGCCCAACGCTCGGCCAAGGCCTATCCCAAGCGCGAGGATTTCGTGCGCGATTGCGTGGCGCCGCTGCGCGCCGAGATCGCGCTGCTGCGCGAGCTGGGCGTCGAGATGGTGCAGATCGACGATCCGCATCTCTGCCTGTTCGTCGATCCGGACGTCCGGCGGCGCCATGACGACCCCGATCGCGCCGCCGATTTCGCGGTCGACATGATCAACGCCACGGTCGAGGGCTTCGCCGGCGTCAAGTTCGCGGTCCATCTTTGTCGGCGCGCCGGGGCGCGGGTGCGCGGGGAAAAGCACCATGCCGGCACCTACGGCCCGATCCTCGGTCCGCTCAACCGGCTGCGGGTGCATCACCTGACGATGGAATTCACCGCCGCCGGGGCCGACGATCTCGAAAGCCTGGGGCGGCTGCGCGAGGATTTCGAGCTTGGCCTGGGCGTGGTCGATGTCACGCCCGGCGCAATCGATCCGGCGGCGACCATCGTCGCGCGCATCGAACGCGCCTTGACCAAGATCGACCGGCGCCGCGTCACCCTCAACCCCGATTGCGGATTCGCGCCGGGCTCGGCGGCCAAGGTCGATCTCGACGAGGTCTACCTCAAGCTCAAGGCCGAGGCCGAGGCGGCGCGGCAGTTGCGCGCGCGGCACGGCTGAACCCGGCCGCGCCGGCTAAAAATTCGGCTCGGACTCGGCGGCCGCCACCTTCTTCTGGTGGCGCAGATGCTGCCAGACCGCCAATCCGACCGAGGTCGCGGCCGCCAGCAGCAGGCCTCCCGAGATCGGCCTGGTGACGAACAGCCAGGGATTGTCGTCGGTCATGATGGCGCGGATCAGGTTGATTTCGATCTGATCGCCCAGGATCAGCCCGAGGATCAGCGGCGCCAGCGGAAAACCGGCCTTGACCAGCACATAGCCGATCACGCCGAACAGCAGCAGCACATAGACCCCCTGCATGGTGTTGTTGAGGGCATAGGCGCCGATCACGCACAGCGTCATCACCACCGGCGCCAGCACCGCCAGCCGCACATTGACGATGCGCAAGAGGAACAAGGCGCAGACCCAGACCACGGCGACCATCAGCACATGCGCCAGGATGTAGGCGGCGTAGATGCCGTAGGCCAGTTCGGAGTGCTTGACCATGAACAGCGGCCCCGAGGTGATGCCGTGAATGGTCATCGCCCCCAGCATCACCGCGGTCACCGCATCGCCCGGAATGCCGAACGCCATGATCGTCACCAGCGAGCCGCCGACATTGGCGTTGTTGGAGGATTCCGAGGCGATGATGCCCTCGGGCACGCCGCTGCCGAACTTCTCGGGCCGGCGCGAGAACTTCTTGGCTTGGTCGTAGGCCAGCACGCTGGCGGCGCTGCCGCCGATCGCCGGCAGCACGCCGATGACGATGCCGACCAGGCTCGACCACAACAAGAGGAACGGCCGCGACAGGATTTCGCCGATCACCTTGAGATGCGCCACGCGCAGGCTGGGCGCGGCACCCGCGGCCCCGGCCATCTTGGGCGCCGACATTTTCTCGATGTCGGTCATGATCTGAGCGAAGGCGAAGATGCCGATCAGCACCGGCAGGAAGGGAAAGCCGGCGCCGATGAACTCGCTGCCGAAATTGAAGCGCGGCACCGCCATGATCGGATCGGTGCCGATGACCGTGATCAGAAGTCCGATGGCGGTGGCGATCACGCCCTTGAGCAGCGAGGCCTCGGCTAGGCCCGCCACCATCGCCATCGCCAGGATGAACAGCGAGAAATACTCCCACGGCCCGAAGGCCAGCGCGATCTTGGCCAAGGGCCCGGTGACCAGGATCAGGAAGGCGCCGCCGATCAGGCCGCCGAAGAACGACGCCCACACCCCCAGCCAAATCGCGCGTCCGGGCTGTCCGCCGCGCGCCATCGGAAAGCCCTCGAAAGTGGTGGCGATGGCCGAAGGCGTGCCGGGAATGCCGAGCAGGCAAGCGGTGACCAGGCCGCCGGCCGAGCCGCCGACATAGACCCCGGTCATCGCCGCCAGGCCCTGCAGCGGATCGAGCCCGAAGGTGAAGGGCAGCACGACGATGATGGTCAGGGTGATGGTCACGCCCGGCAGCGCGCCGCCGATCACCCCGGCCACAGTGCCGAGCAGCAGCGGCAGCAGATATTTCCACTGCACGATCTGCACCAGGCCGTTGGCCAGGAGATCGATCATGGTGCCGTGCCGTGACCCGCTACCAGCCGGTCAGGCTGCCGCGCGGCAGCAGCACCAGCAGGTAGGATTCGAACATCAGATAAGTGACCACCGTCGTCGCCAAGGCCACCCCCGCCAGCCAAACCCAATCCCGCGCCTGCCGCGGCCATTCCAGCGCCGCCTGGAAGATGGCCACGAACAGGAGCGTCGCCAGCCGATAGCCCAGCACCGGCAACAGCGCGCAATAGGCCGCGACGATGGCGAACCCGGCCAGAACCAACCGGCCGGGCAGACTCAAGCGCAGCGGCTCGGCCTCCGCACCGGCCCCGCGCCGCGCCCGCCAGTCCTGCAGCGCCAACCCCGCGCCCGCCAGCACCATCGCCGCCAGCACGATGCGCGGGTAGAACCCGGGACCGACCGGCACCAGCGGCATTTGCGGAAAGGCGAAAGTCTGGACGAACAGCACCAAGCCGAGCGCGGCCGCGATCAGCCCGGCGATGCCGTCGCGACCGAGCGGCATGAAGCGGAAACTAGGCGGGGGCCACGACCTGACGCTCAGCGCTTGAGCAAATTGAGATCCGCCATGATCGCCTTGTTGTCGCCGTCGATCTTGTCCAGGAACTTGGCGTAGTCGGCGCTGTTCTTGTGCGCCACCGCCGTTCCCTGGGCCTTCATCGAGGCGGCGAAGGCCGGCTCGGTCACCGCCTTGGTGCAGGCCTGATCGAGCCGCTGGCGCACCGCCGCGGGGGTATTCTTCGGCGCCATCACGCCGCGCACCACTTCGTAGACGATGTTCATGCCCAATTCCTTCAGCGTCGGCACGTTGGGCGCCTCGGGCGTGCGCTGTTCGCTGGCGATGGCGATGAACTTCAGCAACCCGGCCTCGACCGAGCCTTTCTGGGTCAGGTTGGAATCGGTCAGATCGACATGGCCGCCGAGGATGGCGTTCATGCGCGGCGCCAGGCCCTCGTAGGAGACGTATTTGAACTTGACCCCCGAGGCCTTCTCGATCATCGCCGGGAAGATGTGGCTGGTCGATCCCAGCGTCGCGCCGACCGTGATCTGGCCGGGGCGCTTCTTGGCGTCCTCGGCCAGGTCCTGCCAGCTCTTCCACGGCGTCTTCGGGCTGGCGGTCAGCACCGAGGGCGTGGCGGCGACCAGGCAGATCGGCTCGAAATCGGTGTACTTCACGTCGCTGATGCCGGCGTAATAGGTCAGGTGGATGTAGTCGTGCACGGCATAGAGCGTGTAGCCGTCGGCCGGCGAATTGCGGGCCTCGCGCGCGCCCGCGGTGCCTGAAGCTCCGGTGACATTGGCGATCACCACCGGCTGACCTAGCTGCTTTTGCAGCTCGGCAGCGAAGGGGCGGAAGATGTTGTCGGTATCGCCGCCCGCCGCCCAGGGCACGATCATCTTGATCGGCCGTTCGGGGTATTGCGACTGGGCTGCGGCGACGGTCGAAAGGCCCAAGGCCGTGCCGAGCGCAGCCAGCACGATCGCGGTGCGGCGAGTGTCCATGGTAAGTCCCCCTGTCGAAATTTGCGGCCGATACTAATCACCGCCGTTGCCGGGCGAAAGCGGCTTTTGCGTCACGGCCGCCGACTTGTCGATTGCCGCGCCCCTGCAATCTGCTAGCTTTCCCACCCGCGGGGGCACCGCATCCAAAGGGGGAAATGTCATGAAGATCGTGTACGGAGCGATGGTCGCAGGCGCGGCGCTGTGGTCGATGACGGCCGCGGCCCAGGTGCCGGAATACGGCACCACCGTCAATCTGGCCCAGGCCAAGGCGGCGATCGCCGCCGGCCAGGCCGAGGCCGCCAAGAACAAGTGGCCGGTCGCCATCGCCGTGGTCGACAATCACGGTTTCCTGGTGGCCTACGAAAAGATGGACGGCACCCAGAACGCCAGCGTCCAGGTGGCGATCGACAAGGCGGTCTCGGCGGCGATCTATCGCCGTTCGACCAAGGTGTTCCAGGATCTGGTGGCTGGCGGCGGCGCCGGCACCCGGGTGATGGGCCTGCGCGGAGCTTCGGTGGTCGAAGGCGGCCTGCCGATCATGGTCGGCGGCAAGATCGTCGGCGGCATCGGCGTCTCGGGCGTGACCTCGGACCAGGACGGCGTGGTGGCCAAGGCCGGCGTCGATGTCGTCAAGTAATCGAGCCTGAAATATTGCCGCCGGCGAAGACGACTTCGCCGGCGGTCCTTTTTCGTAAAGCTGCTCAGTCGCGGCGGTATTCGCCGGTGACGCTGGCCTTGGCCAGGATGTTGGCATTCAGCATGTAGCCGACCAGGGCCGCGCTGGCTTCGGCCGGAACCTCGATCTTTTCGGCCGACAGCGCGTGCACGGTGAAGATGTAACGGTGCGTGCCGTGGCCCTTGGGCGGGCACGGGCCGCCATATCCCGCCGCGCCGAAATCGGTCCGGGTCTGAACCGCGCCCGCGGGCAGGCCCGCGCCCGAACCCGCGTTCTCGGCCAGCGCCGTGACCGAGGCCGGAATGTTGATCACCAGCCAATGCCACCAGCCGCTGCCGGTCGGCGCGTCGGGATCGTAGGCGGTGACGGCGAAGCTCTTGGTCGCGGCCGGCGCGCCCGACCAGCTCAGCGCCGGCGAGCGGTTGCCGCCCTCGCAGCCGAAGCCCTTGAACACCTGGGCGATGTCCAGCATGCCGTTGGGCTTGAAGGTGGTGGTCTTGACTTCCATCGCCGCCGCCGGAAGCGCGGCCAGGCCGGCGGCCACGAGCGCCGCGCCGATTCCCCGCATGGTCATGGTATTTCTCCTCGCGGGACGCGGCCCGATCGCCGCGCACCCCGCACCCATGACAACAAGCCGAACCGGTTTTGGCAAGGGCATGATTCACGATCTGTCTTGAACTCTATGGTTCAAGACAGATCGATCATGCCCTAGCGCCGTACCTTCAGCCCCGATTGCGGATGACGAAGCGAAACACGTCCTTGTCTTGGCCGGATTCCACCAGCTCGTTGCCGGTGGTACGGCAGAACGCCGCCATGTCGGCGACCGAGCCGGGGTCGGTCGCCAGCACTTCCAGCGTGCCGCCTGCCGGCACGTCCTTGAGCGCCTTTTTGGTGCGGAGAATCGGCAAAGGGCAGCTCAGCCCCTTGGCGTCGAGCGTTTGGTCGGCCATGGTCGCAGGTTCCTCGGGATTCAAATGAACAGGCTGATATCGGATTTGAGTGCCTTCTCCATGAAGGTCGCGGCGCCGCCGATCTCGATGCCCGGGATCATGTCGTCGCGGGTGTATTCGAACAGGTCCATCGTCATCTGGCAGCCGATCAGGGTGATGTCGGCCTCGACCGCGGCCTCGCGCAGTTCGGGGATCGAGGCCACGCCCTTCCGCTTGATCAGGTTCTTCATCATCACGCTGGCTGCCGCCTCGCAGCCCGGCAAGGCCGCCGCCAGGTTGGGCAGGCCGATATGCATGCCCATCATCGGCATCTTCATCGCCGGATTGCCCAAGGGCGAGACCTGGAGGTCGAGATCCTTCAGCAGCAGGCCGAGGCCGTAGAAAGTGAAGAACATGTTGACCTTGACCCCCATCGCCGCCGCGGTGGTGCCGAGGATGAAGGGCGGATAGGCCCAGTCCAGCGAGCCTTTCGACACCAGGATGGTCATGGTCTTGGCGTTGGCGGAATCGGCCTTGGCGGCGGTCTCGGTCATTGCAACTCTCCCCTTCGGATAGTTAGTATTATCCGAATATGTTTCCGGCGAGAAGTCCCGAGGGCACAGCTTCAATCGAGCTTGACCTTGCGCACCATCGGCGCGGCCGCGTCGATGGTCCAATCCGACATCGAACCGTCATACATCTTGGTCTGCTTGTTGCCGAGCAGTTCGGAATTGACGAACCATCCCAGCGAGGCCCAGATGCCGGTGTTGCAGAAGGCGATGGCGTTGCCTTCGGCCGGCGCCTGCTGAAGGGCGTAGAGCGATTTCAGGCCTTCGATCGAGCGCAACTCGCCGCCGCCGTCGCGCGTGGCCCATTCGCCCGGCACGTTGACCGCGCCCGGCAGCGTGCCGTGGCGCTGGACGCTGCTTGCCTTGTTGATGCCGACGAACTGGTCCTGGGGCCGGAAGTCGAGCAGGGCCGTGCCGCCGCCCAGCGCGCCCTTGACCTCGTCGGCGCTGGCGCGCATCTCGGGCCGATAATTGGCCTTGAAGGCCTTGGCCGCGGGCGCCGCGCCCATGCCTTTTTCCAGCGGATTGGCCTTGTCCTTGAGATAGCCCACCATGCCGCCGTCCAGGATCGAGACCCGATCGTGGCCCAGCAGCTTGAACGTCCAGTAGATCCGTGCCGCCACGCTGACGTCGCCGGCGCTGCGGCCAGCCGAGACCACCACGACATGGTCCTGATTGCCGATGCCCATGCTTCCGATCAGCTTTTCGAGATGCGCGATCTCGGGCAGTTGGCCGATGGCCTTCTTGTCGCCGACCTGGCGGTCGACCCGCCAGCCATCCTTGGCGGCGAAATCGGTGAACACGGCGCCCGGGATATGGCCTTGGGCGAAAGCGGCGGCGTTGCCCGAGGCGTCCAGCACCACCACGCCCTGTTTGCCGGCCTGGGCCTTGAGCCAGGCCAGATCGACCAGCGGCCGCGCCTGTTGGGCTTGGGCCTGGGACACGATCAAGCCGCCCGCGAGCAGCACGGCGGCCAGCAGAGATCGCAACGACATGGCAGTTCCCCCCACGACATAGGTGAATTCGAAACCAATCCGGCCGGCCGGTCAATCCCGGCCTTGGCTCTCACGCGGTCTCGCGCAAGACCAGGCAGCCATGGCGGTCGACCTCGCCCTCCTGGCCGGGATAGACCAGGGTGGTGGTATCGAGCTGCACCAGGATGGCAGGGCCCTTGATGCGCGCGCCGGCACCCAGGCGATTGCGGTCGTAGACCGGGGTCTCGATCGGCTGGCCGTCGAAATCGACCTTCTGGCGGTCGATGCGCGCGGCGTCGATCGGCCCGGCCTTGGGCAGTTCCAAGGGTGCCGGCCGCGGCAGGCTGCCGGTGGCGGTGACCCGCAGGGTGACGATCTCGACCGGGGTATCGGGCTGGGCGAAGGTGTAAAGCCGCTCGTGCAGGCGGTGGAAGGCCTCGATCGTGCCTTCGACGCCCGACCACGGCACGGTCAGCTCGAAGCCCTGGTGGACATAGCGCAAGGCCGCCATGCGAGCGATGGCGCGGCCCGATTCCGGCACCGCCTCCTCGGCCAGCCATTCGCGCGCGGCGCGTTCCAAATCGGTATAGACCGCTTCCATCCCGGCACGGTCGTAATCGGGCGGGCGTTG
Source organism: Alphaproteobacteria bacterium (assembly GCA_016869515.1). Classification (GTDB taxonomy): domain Bacteria; phylum Pseudomonadota; class Alphaproteobacteria; order VGDZ01; family VGDZ01; genus VGDZ01. Next base: position 44,262 of record VGDZ01000012.1, read on the forward strand.
CAGATAGGTGCGGGCAAATTCCGACTTGAGGTTCGAAACCAGGAGCCCCAGCGCCGACAGCACGCCCGGCGCCGCCGGCACGACGATGGTGCGAACGCCCAAAAGCCGCGCCAGGGCCGTGGCGTGCAAAGGTCCCGCGCCACCGAAGGGCAGCAGCGCAAAATCGCGCGGGTCGTGGCCGCGCTCGACCGACACCACGCGGATCGCGCCGACCATGTTGTTGTCGATGATCGACAGCATGCCGCGTGCCGCCGCGGCCGGATCGAGACCCAGCGGCTTGGCGATCTTGTCGGCGACGGCGCGCTTGGAGGCCTCGCGATCCAGCGTCAGCCGGCCGTCGAGCAATTTCGGCGTCAGCCGGCCGAGCAGCAGGTTGGCGTCGGTCACGGTCGGCTCGATCCCGCCGCGGCCATAGCAGGCCGGTCCCGGCACCGCGCCGGCGCTGTGCGGACCGACGGTCAGCGCGCCGGCTTCGGTGACGCGCGCGATCGAGCCGCCGCCGGCGCCGATGGTGACGATGTCGACCATCGGCAGGGTCAGCGGCCATTCGCCCACCCGGCCTTCGACCGTGGCGCCGGGCTGGCCGTCCTGGATCAGGCAGATGTCGGCCGAGGTGCCGCCGATATCGATGCTGATCAGGTTGCGATGGCCCGACAGCGCGCCGATATGCGCCGCGCCCATGGCGCCGGCCGCCGGCCCCGACAGCGCGGTCTGCACCGGCTCGCGCCTGGCGGTGGCGGCGCTGGCGACGCCGCCGTTCGACTTCATCAGCAACAGCGGTCCCGGCACGCCGCGCGCCTTGAGCCGGTCCGAGAGCCGCGCGACGTAGGTCGAGACCGCCGGCATGACGTAGACGTTGAGGATGGTCGCCATGCTGCGTTCGTATTCGCGGAACACCGGCAGCACCTCGGCCGAGATCGAGACCAGCGCATCGGGCAGTTCCGCCCGCACCAATTCGCGCGCACGGCGCTCGTGCGCTGGGTTGGCGTAGGAATGCAGGAAGCAGATGGCGATGGCGCGGATGCCTTGCTTGGCGATGGCGCGCGCCGCCGCGCGCACCGCCGCCTCGTCTAACGGTTGGATTTCCTTGCCGTCGGCATCGAGCCGGCCGGCGATTTCGTGGATGCGCTCGGGCGGCACCGGCCGCTTCGGCTTGATCCAGGAATACATGTTGGCCTTGCGCGGAATGTCGTGGCGACCGATTTCGAGCACATGGCGGAAGCCCGCCGTGGTCAGCAGCGCCGCTTCGGCGCCCTTGCCTTCGAGGATCAAGTTGGTGGCGACGGTGGTGCCATGAAAGACGTGGCCCAGCGCCTCGGGGCCGATGCCGGCCAGCGCCAGCGCCTGGTCGATCCCGTCCATGAAGGCGCGCGAGGGATCGTCCGGAGTGGACGGCGTCTTGGCGTTCCACACCCGGCCGCTGTTGCGGTCGAGCAGGGTGACGTCGGTGAAGGTGCCGCCGACATCGATCGCCACGGCGGCGGAGCGGGAGGGATCAGGAGAGGGCATCGACATACTCGCCTTGATGGAACATGCGCACGGGGGGTGGATTCGAACGCAGCTTGCGGGTGGCGGCGGCGTCGACCGAGCGCCCGTCGGCCGCCAGCGCCACGCCGTAATCGGCGCGCGCCGATCGTTCCGAGACGAAGCCGCCCAGCACGTCGGCCAGCACGCGTTCGGGCTCGCGCGCGAACGGATCGCCCCAGCCGCCGCCGCCGCCGGTCTCGATGCGGATGACGTCGCCCTTGCGCACCGTCGTGCCGTCGCCGATCGGCGGCAACACGCGTTCCGTCGCTCGGCCGGGATTCAGCACCACCCGCCCCTTGCCGCCGCATTTGCCGCCTTTGACTCCCCAGGGCGGGAAGATCGTGCCCGACAGCCGGTTGGCCAGCATGGCGTCGGGTCCCAGCCACTCGATCTCGCGGATCACGCCGCAGCCGCCGCGATGGCGCCCGGCGCCGCCGGAATCGCGGTTGATGGCGTAACGCAACAGCCGCGCCGGATAGAGCTGGTCGAGGTATTCCGCCGGGTTGTTCTCTTGCGCCACGAAATAGACCGCGTCATGGCCGTCGGCCTGGGGACGCCCGCCGAAACCGACGGCCACGCCGTCGTTCATCAGCAGGGTCTCGCCGCTGGCGGGATCGGTGGTGCGCAGATACCAGAGCGCATAGGAGGCGATGCCGGCCCCGGCCTCGCCGCCGCTGGCCGCGCACATCAGGCCGTTGCAGGCGCTGACCATGCGCACCATGGTCAGGCCGCGCTGGCCAAGCGGCGCCGGGAAATCGGGCTTGAGCAGGCTGCCCGGGCGCAAGCGCACCTCGTCGATGGCATGCATCAAGCCCTCGTTCAGCATCAGCGTCGGGTCTTCGCCCGAAAGGAAGATGCCGAAGATCATTTGCGGCACCGCCGGGTTCATCAGCCAGTTGATCGGCCCCGGTGCCTGATCGTCGGTGGCGGTGGCATCGACGACGATGCCGTTGTCGGCGACGTCGATCGCCAGCCGCAGCTTGAACGGTCCGTTGCCATGGCCGTCGCTTTCGACCGCCTCGACGAAGCTGCTGCGGCCGGGCGGGAACAGCGTCCGCAGCCGCTTGCGGACATGGGCCTCGGTCTGGAGATCGAGCTTGGCGAAGGCGTCCAACACCGAATCGCGGCCGAAGCGCGCGAACAGCTCCAACAGCCGCTTCTCGCCCAGCCGCACCGCCGCGATCAGGGCGCGGGTGTCGCCCTGCAGCTGTTGGGGAAAACGCGAATTGCGGATGAAGATGCGGAACAGCTCCGCGTTGAGCTTGCCTTCGCGATAGAGCCGCACCGGCGGCACCATCAGCCCTTCCTGGAAGATCTCGGTGGCGTCGGGCGACATCGAGCCCGGGCGCATGCCGCCGATGTCGGTGAAATGCGCCCAGGACTGGGCGAAGCCCGAGAGCTTGCCCTCGCAGAACACCGGTGCCGCGAACACCTGGTCGTTGAGATGGCTGACGCCGCCGTCCGAAGCGTAGCAGTCGTTGTACCAGTAGAGATCGCCCGGCCGCATGGTCTCGGCCGGGAACTGGCGCAGGATCGGCCGGATGATGTGGCCGAACAGCGGCAAGGGCGTGCCCGTGATCAGCTTGCCCTCGGGCCCGAAATAGCCGGTGAAATAGTCCTTCTTCTCGCGGATGACGTCCGACATGGCGGTGCGTTCCAGCAGCGCCTCGGTCTCGGCCTGCGCCGCGCGCAGCGCGCCGCGCACGATCTCGAGCGTGACCGCGTCGCAAGCCGCCATGACCTACTCCATCCGCTCGCGATAGACCTTGCGGTGGAACAGCGCCGCCGGCGTCCGCGTCCGCCGCAGCGCGGCCGTGGCCGCGGCGTCGATGGCGCTTCCGTCCTTGGTCAGCGCCACGCCGTAATCGGCCCGCGCCGATTCGACCGAGACGAAGCCGCCCAGCACGTCGGCCAGCACGCGCGCGGGCTCGCGCTCGAAGGGATGGCCGAAGCCGCCGCCGCCGCCGGTCTCGATGCGGACGACATCGCCCCTGCGCACCACCGTGCCGTCGCTGACCGGCGCCACCTCGCGCCGGTCGGGCCGGTCGGGATTGACCGTGCAGCGCCCGCCGCGGCCGTTGAGGCCGCCGCCGACGCCCCAGGGCGGGTTGGTGACGCCGTCGATGCGGATCGACAGCATCGCCTCCTCGGCCAGCACCTCGATCTCGCGGATCACGCCGCAGCCGCCGCGCCAGCGGCCGGGGCCGCCGGAATCGGGATTGATGGCATAGCGCAAGAGGCGCACCGGATAGCTCAGATCCATGAACTCGGCCGGGTAGTTCTCGTTGGCCACCAGATAGACCGCGTCGATGCCGTCGGCGAAGGCGCGCGCGCCATAGCCGACCGCGATGCCGTCGGTCAGCAGGAAGCGCGTGCCGGCGGCATCGGCGATGCCACGCAAGTAATAGATGACGTAGACATTGCCGGAGGCGACCGCCTTGCCGCCGGTGGCGACGGCGAGCAGGCCCAGGCAGGCGGCGCTGGTGCGCATCAGCGTCATGCCGCGCTGTCCGAGCGGCGCCGGAAAGCGCGGCGCCAGCAGGCTGCCGGGCCTGGTCTTGACTTCGTCCAGCGCCGCCAGCGCGCCGTGATTGAGCAGCGCCGAGGGCTCGTCGGACAGGAAATAAATTCCCAGCACCAGCTTGGGCACGTCGGGATGCATGATGAAATTGATCGGCCCCGGCGCCTGGTCGTCGCTGGCCGAGGCATCGAGCACGGCGCGGTTGCCGACTTCCAGCGCCATGCGGATGGCGAACGGTCCGTGGCCTTGGCCGTCGCTGTCGACCGCCTCGGCGAAGGCGTAGCGCCCGGGCGGCACGGTGTCGCGCATGCGCCGCGCCACCACGCCGCGGGTCTCGGCGATCAGCGCGGCGAAGGCCTCCAGCACGGAGGCGCGGCCGAAGCGCGCGAACATCTCTCCCAAGCGCCGCTCGCCCAGCCGCACCGCCGCGGTGGCGGCGCGGATGTCGCCGGTGACCATGTGCGGAAAGCGCGAATTGCGCACGAACACCCTGAGCGCGTCCTGGTTGGTCTCGCCCGCGCGCACCAGCCGGATCGGCGGCACGATGATGCCTTCCTGGAAGATGTCGGTGGCGTCGGGCGAGAGCGAACCCGGCCGCAGCCCGCCGATGTCGTTGAAATGCGCCCAGGACAGGGCGAAGCCCGAAAGCTGGCCCTCGGCGAACACCGGTGCGATGAACACCTGGTCGGGCGAATGGCTGACCGCGCCCTTGGAGGCGTAGCAGTCGTTGTACCAGTAGAGATCGCCCGGCTGCATCTCGGCGCGCGGATAGTGCTCCAGCACCGGCTCGATCATGCCGCCGAAGATCGGAATGCTGGTGCCGACCACCATCTCGCCCGCGGGCCCGAACAGGGCGACGAAGAAATCCTTCTTCTCGCGGATGAAGGCCGACATCGCGGTGCGCGCCAGGAGCGTCTCCATCTCCAGCTGGGCCGAGCGCAGCGCGCCCTTGACCAGCTGGGTGGCGATCGGATCCGCGCCCGGGCGCGGCCGGGCCGACATCAGGCGCCGGCCTCCTCGACCAGGCGCCGCGCTTCGCGCAGCGCCGCCACCAGCCGGTTGCGGCCGCGCATCGCCTGGGTCAGCGCGAAGCCGAGCCGCGCCCCCGGGTACTGGCCGAGATCGGCGCAGACCGCGATGCCGGGCAAGGGCGGCACCGGCACCGCCGGATCGTGGCGGAAGCGGGCGCCGCGGGTATGGTTGATCGGCACCAGGATGCGCGCCAGGCGCTTGACGACGCGATTGGCCGCCGCCGCCGGCACGCGCTTGGCGGCGATTCCAGCATGGAGACGGTCGAGCGCCTGCTTGAGTTCGCTCGCCGCCGCCGCCGCCGGCGCGAGATCGAAGCGATCCCCCGCCGCCGCCTGGTAGCGGGCGATGGTCTGCTCGAACTCGGCGGCGATGGCGCGCCAGTCGAACGGCAGCACCTCGGCTTCGGCGATGCGATAGGCCGCCGCCAGATAGACCTTGATGTCGCGCAGCATGATGTCGCGGTCGGCGATGTCGATGGTGTCGTTCTCGGTGTGCCAGGCGATGTTGCCGCCGCAGCCGCCGACGGCGTAGTAGCCCTTCTGCTCGCGCAAGGCGTCGGGCATGGTCGAGCTGAGCATGAACAGGCTGGAGACGCCGATGTTGTTGAAGGCGTAATCGCCGGCGCGGTGCGGACGCTCGCCGTGGGAATCGAGTCCGGTGACCTCCTTGATCACGGCCTGGGCGATGCCCTCGGCCTCTTTCATCCACGACACGTCCTTGAACACCGTCGCCCAGCGGCAGCCCGGAGAATCGCAATTGATCTGCGCCACGCAGTTCTCGTCGATGTCGATGGCGAAGGCATCGGCGAACCAGGTCGAGCCGGCGTAGCGCCCGGTCGAATGCCCCGGCCACCAGGCGATGCGCACGCCGCGATTGGCCATCTTGTCGCGGTGCTTCCACAAGACGCGCGCCACTTCCAGCAGCGTGGCGTTGCCGGTGGCGTTGTCGCCGATGCCGACGTCCCAGGAATCGTAATGGCCGTGCAGCAGCACGAACTCCTCGGGCCGCGCCTTGCCCGGAATCTCGACCACCGGCAGCTTCTGGCGGAACCAGCCCTCGTCGAGGCGCGAGCGCAGCATCGCCCGCCCGCCGCGCTCGGCCAGCGCAATCAGCGTCTTGCCGTCGGGGTTGTTGACCGCCACCACCGGGATCGCCGGCTTGCGCGGCAGGTCGTCCAGGTCGGGCGTGCCCCAGATCGAGGTGCAGATGCCCCAATGGATGTCGACCCCGGGGTTGACCGCGATCACGCCGATCGCGCCCGATTGTTCGAACTCGTGGATCTTGTGCGGGAAGGCGAAGCCTTCCGAGATCACGATCTTGCCGCGGATGCGTTCGGGCTTGGACAGCTCGGCCACCTGGTTCTTCTGCATCAGTGTGCCGACCGACTTGGCGTAGCTGGCCGGAACGTAGACCAGTTCGCCCTCCAGGCCCTGGGGCATGCTCTTGGAATAGGCCGGCGGCTTGGCGCGGTAGGTCTTGCCCTCGGCCGCGACCGAGGCCTCGTAGGGAATGCTGAGATGCAACTCGGGCTCGTGCACCGTCACCGGCACGCCGTGCTTCTTCAGCCGTTCGACCATCATGTCGCAGGAAGCGTTGACGTCCTCGGGCTTCCAGCGCGGGAACTGGGCGAAGCGTTCGACCAGCTCCCAGGGAAAATCGATGGCGACGTCCTTGAGGATCGCCGGCAGATGATCGGTCATGAGCGTCGTCCCTTGGCACGGGTGGCGGTAGCAAGCTGGATCGGTGCGCCCGGCGGCGTCACCACCGGCGGCGCGCCAAGCTCGCGCGACAGCGCGCTGGCATGGCTTGCGACCAGCGCGCGATAGCGTGTGGCCGCGGCCTGGGTCAGGCGCGAATTGGGGCCGGCGATGCTGAGCGCGGCGATCACCCCGCCGCCGAGGTCGCGCACCGGCGCGGCGAAGGAAAAGGCGTCGGAGTCGAGATCGCCATGGCTTTCGTTGGCGCCGGCCTGACGGATCGCCGCCAGCGCCCGCCGCAGGCTGGCGGCGCTGACTTCGGTGCGGTTGGTGAAGCGGGTTAACGGCCGCTTGAGCACGGCCTCGATCACCTCGTCGGGGGCGAAGGCCAGCAGCAGCTTGGGTCCGCCACCGACATGCAGCGGCGCCGCCCGCCCGACCTCGGCATAGAGCCGCAGCGGCTGCGGCGAATGGCGCATGTCGACGCACACCGCCGACAGCCCGTCGCGGATGGTGAGATAGATGTTCTCGCGCGTGGCGTCGGCCAGCGCGTCGAGATGGCCCTGGGCCAGGCGGATCAGGTCGGTGTGCAGCCGCGCCCGCTCGCCCAGCAGCAATGCGCCGAGGCCGAGCGCATAGCTGCGCTGGGCGTTGTCCTTGCGCACGAAGCGGCGGCGCTCCAGCGTATGCAGCAGCCGGAACACCTGGCTCTTGGTCGAGCCGGCCAGCTTGGCCAGCTGGGTGACGCCGGCATGGGGATGATCGGCCAGCAGCTCCAACAGCGCGATGGCGCGGTCGACCGCGGCGATGGTGTAGGCCGGCGGAACGGCGGGACGGGCGAGGCGAAGGGGATCTTGCGACATGGTCTTCAATCCAGGTGGCAGGCGGAACGATGGCCGGGGGCGCGCGGGCGCAACTCGGGTTCGCTTTCGGCGCAGCGCGCCACCGCGCGCGGGCAGCGATCGCGGAAACGGCAGCCGGATGGCGGATCGCGCGCATCGGGCACGCCGCCGGAAATCGGCAGCGGATCGCGCGACTGGTCGACATGCGGCACCGGCACCGCCTTGACCAAGGCGCGGGTATAGGGGTGCTGCGGATCGCGCACCACGCTTTCGGTCGGCCCGTCCTCGACCACGCGGCCGAGATACATCACCAGCGTGCGCGCGCAGACATAGCGCACCAACGCCAGGTCGTGCGAGATGTAGACCGCGGCCAGGTTCATGGTGTCGCGCACTTCGCGCATGACGTTGAGCACACCGGCGCGGACGCTGACGTCGAGCATCGACACCGGCTCGTCGGCGACCAGGAATTGCGGCTCCAGCACCAGCGCCCGGGCCAGCACCACGCGCTGCAGCTGCCCGCCCGACAGCTGGTGCGGATAGAGATGGGCAAAGCGTGCCGCCTCGGGAAGGTGTACGCGCGCCAGCGCGCGCTGGATGCGGTCCTCGTGCTCGGCGCGGTCGATGCCGGCGTTGATCAGCGGTTCGGCCAACGCACGCAGGATGGTGAAGCGCGGATTGACCGCGTCATAGGGATTCTGGAACACCAGCTGGGCGCGGCGGCGGAAGGCGCGCAGCGCCTCGCCCTCGAGCGTGCCGAGATCGGCGCCGTCGAAGGCGATCCGCCCGGCGCTGGGGGTCTCGAGCTTGAGCAGCAGTCGGCCAGTGGTGGTCTTGCCGCAGCCCGACTCGCCCAAGAGGCCGACGCTTTCCCCGGGGGCGATCGCAAGATCAATGCCGTCGACCGCGCGCACCACGGGCCGCCTTCCCGCCAGCACGTCGCCCAAGCGACGCGTCACCGGGAAGTGCTTGGACAGGCCCTGGGCGGTTACGATCGCAGCCATGTCTTGGGATCGCGCGATTTGGCGCGCAAGGTTTCGGCCTCGGTCGCGCGCCAGCAGGCGCTGCTTTGGCCCTCGGCCAGCGGCACCAGCGGCGGGCATTCCGCCCGGCAGCGTTCCTGGACGAAGGGACAGCGCGGAGCGAAGCGGCAGCCGCCCGGCGGCGCCGCCAGATCGGGCGGCGCGCCCTCGATCGGCACCAGCAGGCCGGCGCTGCTTTGCAGATCGGGAAAGGCGTTGTTGAGGCCCATGGTGTAGGGGTGGAAGGGCCGCGCCAGCACCGCGGCGGCGCTGCCGGACTCGACCACCTGGCCGGCATACATCACCACCACCCGATCGCAGACATAGGCCACGACGCTGATGTCGTGGGTGACCAGGATCATCGACAGCCCAAGCCGGCGCTGCAATTCGCGGATCACGTCCAGCACCTGGCGCTGGATGATGACGTCGAGCGCGGTGACCGGCTCGTCGGCGATCACCAGCTTGGGATTCAGCGCCAACGCCAGCGCGATCGCCGCGCGCTGGCGCATGCCGCCCGAAAACTGGTGCGGATAGTCGACCAGCCGGGTCGGGCTGAGCCCGACCAGCTCGAACAGCTCGCTGGCGCGGCGCGCGGCGTCGGCCGCGCCCAGCCCGCCGCGCTCGGTCAGCACCTCGGCCAGCTGATCGCCGACGCGATAGACCGGGTCGAGCGAGTTCATCGCGCTTTGCGGCACGAAGGCGAAGCCGCGCCAGCGCAGGGCGCGATAGGCCGCGGCATCGAGCGCCAGCAAATCCTGGCCGAGAAAGCGGATCTTGCCGCCGACGATGCTGGCATTGCGCGGATAGACGCCGGTGACGGCTCGCGCCACCGTGGTCTTGCCGCAGCCGGACTCGCCCACCAGCCCCACCACCTGGCCGGCGCCGACGGTGAAGCTGGCGCCGTCGACGGCATGGATCGCGCCCCGCGGCGTGCGGTAGTCGACCTTGAGTCCTTCGACCGCCAGCACGTCCATGGCCTAGTCCCGCAGCTTGGGAAACAGCACTTCCTCGTAACCGCGGGTGAGGAAGAAGCCCGCCACCACCACCACGACGATGCACAGGCCCGGCGGCACGAACCAATGCCAGCTGCCGCGCGACAGCGCCTGCGAGGTGAAGGCGTCCTGCAGCATGTAGCCCCAGGACACGGTGCGCGGATCGCCGAAACCGAGGAAGCTGACCGCGGCCTCGGTCAGGATCGCCCAGCCGATGGCGATCGAGCCGTAGAGGAACGACAGCGGCAGGATGTTGGGCGCGACGTGCACGAACAGGATGCGGCCGTGGCCGGCGCCGGTGACCCGCGCCGCCTCGACATAGCCGCGCTCGCGGATGGTCAGCACCTGGCTGCGGATGACGCGCGCGGTGTTGGGCCACAGCAGGATCGCCACCGCCAGCACCACGTTCCACACCGAGGGCTTGAGGAAAGCGGTCAGCACGATGACGAAGGGCAGGAACGGAATCGACAGCGCGGTGTCGGCAACGCGCATCAGCACGGCGTCGACCCAGCCGCCGAAATAGCCCGACAGCAGCCCGATCAGGGTGCCGATCGCCACCACCACCATGGCGGCGGTGACGCCGACGATCAGCGCGGCGCGGGCGCCGTAGACCAGCTGCGAATAGATGTCGCGGCCGGAATGGGTGGTGCCGAGCCAATAGGTCTCGCCGGGCGGAAGGTTGCGCGCCAGACGTCCGTTGGGCTGGAACAGGATCTGCAGCGGATCGTGGGTGGCAAACTGGTCGGCGAACAGCGCCACCAGCACGAACACCAGGTAGATCGAAAGTCCGGCCAAGGCGAAGGGATCGCGCGCCGGCTTGGCCAGGACATCGGCCAAGATCCGCCCGAGGCCGCGACGCTCGGCCTTGGGCAGAAAGGCGCCGGGTTCACTTGACGCGGTCATGGCTCACCCGCGGATCGAGGGCAGTATAGGCGAGGTCCGCCACCAGGTTCATGACGACGAACACGCCCGAGATCAGCAGAAAGGCGCCCTGCGCCAAGGGATAGTCCGAGGACGACACCGCCCCCACCAACAGCCGGCCCAGCCCCGGCCAGGAGAACACGGTCTCGACCACGACATTGCCGCCCATCGCCAGCCCGAGCCCGAGCGCGAACGCCGTCACCACCGGCAACAGCGCGTTGCGGGCGGCGTGGCGGATGACGATGCGCCATTCCGACAGCCCCTTCATCCGCGCCATGGTGACGAAGTCTTCGTGCATGACCTCCAGCATGGTCGAGCGCATCAGCAAGAGCGGCAGGCCCTGCAGATAAAGCGCCAGCGTCAGCGCCGGCAGGGTCAGATGGCGCAGGAAGTCGAGCGAGAGGAAACGCTCCAGCTCGCTGTCGTAGAAGGCGCCGGCGCTGTTGGCGCCGCCGGCCGGAAACCAGCCCAGGCCGAAGCTGAACACCGCCAGCAGCAGCATGCCGACCCAGAACTCGGGCGCGGCGCGCGTGGTCAGCACCAGCGGCACGCCGATGCCCTCGATCCAGGTACCGCGCTTCCAGGCCAGGAAGGCGCCGACCACGACGCCGAAGACGTAGGCCAAGCTCAGCCCGGTGACGGTCAGCACGATCGAGTTGGGAAACGCCGCCATCAGGATGTCCCACACCGGCTTGCGCTGGTGGAAGGACAGTCCGAGTTCGCCCGACAACAGATTGCCGATATAGATCAGGTACTGCTCCCACAGCGGCCGATCGAGACCGAACTGACGCAGCATCGCTTCCTGCTGGTCCTCGGTCATGGTCTCGTTGATGTAGGCCGCCAGCGGATTGCCCGGCATCAGCCGGAACATCAGGAACAGGATGGTCACCACCGCCCACAGCACGAACAGGCTGTGCAGCAGGCGCCGCCCAAGGAACGCCATTTCCCGATGTCCCGGCTAGGATGCGCGACCGCTACTCGCCCGGCTTGAGGTCCTCCTTGCGGCCGGCGGGATAGTGCAGCTTGCCGTCGACCGTGCGATAGCCGGCCTGGGCCAGGATTTCCCTGGCCTGCGGCACGCCGGTCTTGGGATTGTCGACCGCGCTCGAATGCCAGAACTTGAGCGCCGGCGAGACATGCGAGTTGGCGGTCACGGCGTAGCCGTTCCACGCCGCCTGCACCATGACGTTGCGGTCCAGCGCCAGCGACAGCGCGCGGCGGAAGGCCGGCTCGTCGAACGGCTTGCGGCGGTGGTTGAAGGCCACGAACTCGAAGCCGATGTCGGTCTCGGGCGCCATCTGGATCGCCGGCACGTCCTTGGTCAGCTTCTCCAGCACTTCGGGATCGCCGCCGTAGTCGCCGAGGAAGTTGAGCTCGCCCGAGCGCATCATGCCGATGGTGGCCTCGGGGTTGGGGATGATGCGCAGGATCCAACGCTCCATCTTCGGCGCCGCCCAATGCGCGCCGAAGCGCTCGAGCACGATCTCCTCGTTGAACCGCGCCCGCGCCAGCTTGAACGGGCCCGAGCCGACGGTCGAGGGTTCCTTCAGCTGGTCGACGTTCTCGGGCTTGTTGGCGAGGTCGGCCAGGACCGGTTCCCAGATGTGCTTGGGCACCAGGTTGATCTTGGCCAGCGAGGAGGTGATGAACGAGGCGTTGGGGCGCTTCAAGTGGAAGCGCACGGTGCGCTCGCCGGTGCGCTCGACCTTGTCGATGTCGACGACGAAGGGCCGGTACATCGGCACCTTGTCGCCGCGCGCCGGCGCCTCGAAGGAGAAGATCACGTCGTCGACCGTCACCGGCCTTCCGTCGTGCCAGCTCATGCCGGCGCGGATGGTGGCGTCGACCGCCTTCTCGCCGGCCCATTCGATCTTCTCCGCCGCCCACGGCCGCGGCAGGCCGTCGGGGCCGACCCGCGCGATGCGGTCCCAGATCAAATCGGTGACCCAGGAATCGGTCGCGCCCGAGATGTAGAGCGGGCTGAGCGCGATCAGGTTGAAGCGCGCGTTCAGCACCATGTCCTTGCGCTGGCCCAGCGGCGTGGCGCCGATGAAGGTCCACAGATTGCGGATGCCGACCCCGCTTTGGACCACGATCGATTTCGGGTCCCACACCGTCTTGTTGAACGCGGCGATGTTGAAGGGGTGGACCAGGAAGGCATAGGGCTGGTCGCGGTCGATCATGGCCTGGGCCTGCAGCACCAGCTCCTTGCGCTTGGCCTGGTCGGTGGCGCCGCGCTGGGCCTCGGCCAGCTTGTCGTAGTCGGGGTTGTTGTAGCCGACGAAATTGAAGCCGGCCTTGGCGGTGGTGGAATGGAACAGGTTGAAGATCAGTTCGTCGGGGTCCGAACGCTCGGGCCGTCCGACCATGCGCCACATGGTGGTGTCCCAGCGCTCGCGCTCGAACCACACGATCTGGCTGTGCTGCTGGCGCGGCGTCGGCCGGACGTCGACCTCGAGCCCGAGCTGGCGCCAGGTCTGCGCCACCAGCAGCGCCGCCTGGTAGGCGGCCGGCGCCGAGGCCTGCGGATCGGAGTAGAGCACCAGCTTGCGCACGCGGTCGCCCGCGGCCTGGGCCAAGGCCGGCATGCCCGGCAACGCTGCGGCGGCGCCGGTGCCCGCGGCCAATCCGGCGATGAAACGACGACGTGTGGTCATGATGTTCCCCTCTCCCTGGTCCGACCGGCGCCCCGTGGCGCATCGGGCCTCGTTTCACATGTCGAAACAGGTTTTCGACAGCGGGAATATTTGAGGACGGCGTTTCGCCCTTGGCAACTGCTTTCTTGCCCCGCCCTCGCCCCCGGGCCTAGAGTTCGATGCGGACGACGCAACAGCGTTTCGTCCGCCGATACGCCCGCAACCGCTGCCGCCACCGCCGACGAGACCGCCGATGAACGACACCGAACGCAAGATCCTGGCCGACATCGCCTTGGCCGAACCCTGGGCGCTGATCGAAGCCTACGCCCAGATGCCGCGCTGGCGGCCCGAGGACGTCAACGGCGGCGTCGACCACCTCACCGCCATCCTCAAGCGCCTCGGCGTGCCGGTCGAGGTGCACGAGCCCGAGATCTACCTTTCGATCCCGCTCGGGGCGTCGGTCGTGGTCGGCAACCAGTCCTTCCGCGCCAAGCCGCCGTCGATGAGCCTGAGCGTGCCCGGCGGCGTCGAGGCCGAGCTGGTCTACCTGCGCACCAATCCGCACACCATGCGCTCCTACACCCGCAACCCCGAGGAGATCTTCGTCGACGGCAAGGCGGCGCTGGCCAAGGCCAAGGGCCGCATCGTCATCATGGACGGCTTCGCCAATCCCGGCACCTGCTCCTTGCTGGAGGAGCAGGGCGCGGTGGGCGTCATCCCGGTCAACCCCGGCGTCGACATCCACTGGGGCACCTGCACCACCATCTGGGGCTCGCCCGATCTGGACGACCTGCCGCGCAAGCCCAAGATCGCGGTGGCGGCGGTCAACAACCCCGACGGCAAGGCGATCGTCGCCTTGGCCGAGGCCGGCAAGCGCGGCCGGGTGGTGACCGAGATGCAGGAGGGCTGGTTCCGCCAGAAGGTGCCGGTGGTGACCATCCCCGGCGCGCGCGAGCCCGGCAAGTTCGTGTTCGTGCACGGCCATCTCGATTCCTGGGACGTCGGCGTGGGCGACAACGCCACCGGCGACGCCACCATGCTGGAAATGGCGCGGGTACTGTGGAAGCACCGCAAGAGCCTGGGCCGTTCGGTGCGCATCGCCTGGTGGCCGGGGCATTCGACCGGGCGCTATGCCGGATCGACCTGGTTCGCCGACCATTTCGCCCGGGACCTGGACGAGGACTGCGTCGCCCAGATCGACTGCGATTCGCCGGGCTGCCGCTGGGCGACCTCGTATCACCAGACCACGGCGATGAGCGAGGTCGAGAGCCACGTCACCGACGTGATCCGCGAGGTCACCGGCACCGAGGCCAAGACCAAGCGCCCCAACCAGGCCGGCGACTACTCGTTCAACAACATCGGCATTTCGAGCTATTTCATGCTGAGCTCGACCATGCCCGACGCGCTGCGCGCCGAGAAGGGCTACTACCAGGTGTCCGGCTGCGGCGGCAACATCGCCTGGCATACCGAGAACGACACCATCGAGATCGCCGACAAGGACGTGCTGCTGACCGACATCAAGATCTATCTGTTGTCGACCTTGCGCAACGCCAATGCCGAGATCCTGCCCTACGACTGGCGGGCGACGGCCAAGGAGTTCGGCAGCACCATCGAGCGCTATCAGGGCGTCGCCGGCGCGGCGTTCGATCTGGGTCCGTCCAAGGCCGCGCTGGGGGCGCTGTCGGCGGCGCTGGACAAGCTTTACGCCGGCATCGCCGCCGGCAAGATCGAGCCCGCCGCGGCCAACGAGGCGCAGCTGCGCTTGGCGCGGGTGCTGGTGCCGATCAACTTCACCCGCGAGCCGCGCTTCCGCCACGATCCGGCCTATACCGTGCCGGCGCTGCCGACCTTGGCCAGCGCGGCCGAGATCCCGCATCTGCCCGAGGGCCTGCGCGGCTTCGGCCGCACCCAGGCGATGCGCGGCCAGAACCGGTTCGTGGCGGCGATGCGCGAGGCCGGGCGCATCGTCGCGGCGGCGCTGGGCTGAGGACCGCGACGTGCGCGCCGGCTGGTACGAACGCGCCGGACCGGCGCGCGAGGTGCTGAGCGT
>VGDZ01000013.1 GCA_016869515.1 Alphaproteobacteria bacterium
AAAACCGCGTCCGCATGACGCGCTTGCGCAAGCGCATCGCCGAACGCCTCAAGGCGGCGCAGAACACCGCCGCCATGCTGACCACCTTCAACGAATGCGACATGTCGGCGCTGATCAAGCTGCGCGACCGCTATCGCGACGGCTTCGAAAAGCGCCACGGCGTGCGGCTCGGCTTCATGAGCTTCTTCGTCAAGGCCTGCATCGCCGCGCTGAAGGAGATTCCGGCGGTCAACGGCGAGATCGACGGCGAGGAACTGGTCTACAAGAACTACTACAACGTCGGCGTCGCCGTCGGCACGCCGCAGGGCCTGGTGGTGCCGGTGCTGCGCGACGCCGACCGCATGGGCATCGCCGACATCGAGAAGGCGATCGGCGATTTCGGCCGCCGCGCCCGCGACGGCAAGCTGCAGCTCGACGAGCTGCAGGGCGGCACCTTCACCATCTCCAATGGCGGGGTCTACGGCTCGCTGATGTCGACCCCGATCCTCAATCCGCCGCAATCCGGCATCCTCGGCATGCACAAGACCCAGCCGCGGCCGATGGCGATCGGCGACAAGGTTGAGATCCGGCCGATGATGTACCTGGCGCTGAGCTACGACCATCGCATCATCGACGGCCGCGAGGCGGTGACCTTCCTGGTGCGGGTCAAGGAATGCATCGAGGACCCCGATCGCCTTCTGATCGACATGTGAGCGAGGCCGGGCGATGAGCGACGACAGCTTCGATGTGGTGGTGATCGGCGCCGGGCCGGGCGGCTATGTCTGCGCCATCCGCGCGGCGCAGCTGGGTATGCGCGTGGCCTGCGTCGAAAGCCGCAAGACGCTGGGCGGCACCTGCCTCAATGTCGGCTGCATCCCGTCCAAGGCGCTGCTGCATTCCTCGGAGGCCTTCGCCCACGCCGCCCACGGGCTCGAAACGCTGGGCGTCAAGACCGGCAAGGTGACGCTCGATCTCAAGCGCATGCTGGCGCACAAGGACGGCATTGTCGAGCAGACCACCAAGGGCGTCGACTACCTGTTCAAGAAGAACAAGATCGAGCGCGTGCTGGGCAAGGGCCGCCTGGCCGGGCTCGACACCGTGCATGTCGATCTCGAAGGCGGCGGCACGCGCATCCTTAAGGCCAAGCGCATCGTGCTGGCCACGGGTTCGGTGCCGGCCGGCCTGCCCAACGTACCGATCGACGAGGAGCGCATCGTCACCTCGACCGGCGCGCTCGCCTTGGCCGAGGTGCCCGAGACGCTGATCGTCATCGGCGGCGGCTATATCGGGTTGGAAATGGGCTCGGTGTGGGCGCGCCTCGGGTCCAAGGTGACGGTGGTCGAGTTCCTCGACCGCATCGTCCCGGGCATGGATGGCGAGGTGGCCAAGGCCTTTCAGCGCGTGCTGCAGAAACAGGGTTTCGAATTCCGTCTCGGCACCAAGGTCACCGGCGCCAAGGCCGGCAAGGACGGCGTTTCGCTGACGGTCGAAGCGGCCGCCGGCGGCAAGGCCGAGACCCTGAAGGCCGCGGTGGTGCTAGTGGCGGTCGGCCGCAAACCCTATACCGACGGCCTCGGACTGGCCGAGGCCGGGGTCAAGCTCGACAAGCAGGGCCGGATCGAGGTCAACGAGCATTACCAGACCGCGGTGCCCTCGATCCTGGCGATCGGCGACTGCATCAAGGGTCCGATGCTGGCGCACAAGGCCTCGGACGAGGGCGTGGCGGTGGCCGAGCTGATCGCCGGCCAAGCCGGACACGTCAACTATGACGTCATTCCGGGCGTGGTCTACACTTGGCCCGAGGTGGCTTCGGTCGGCAAGACCGAGGAGGAACTCAAGGCCGCCGGCATCGCCTACAAGGTCGGCAAGTTCCCGTTCTCGGCCCATGCCCGCGCCCGCGCCTCGGGCAACACCGAGGGCTTCGTCAAGGTGCTGGCCGACGCCGCCACCGACCGCGTGCTGGGCGCGCACATGATCGGGCCCGACGTCGGCACCATGATCGTCGAGGCGGCGACGGTGATGGAGTTCGGCGGCTCGGCCGAGGATATCGCCCGCATCTGCCACCCGCATCCGACCCTGACCGAAGTGGTGCGCGAAGCGGCACTGGCGGTGGGCGGAGGCGCGATCCATATCTAGCCGTCCCGCGACGCGCGGCGTCGCGTTGATCGCCGCGATGTGCCTGGCCGAGATCGTTGGCATGACGGGCTTTGCGACATTCACCGCGTTGATCCCGCAGTTCCAGGCGCTGTGGTCGCTGTCCAATGCCGATGCCGGCTGGATCTCGGGCATGTACCATGGCGGCTACGCCGTGGCGGTGCCGCTGCTGGTCAGCCTGACCGACCGCGTCGATGCGCGGCGGATATACCTTTATGGCCAGGCGCTGGCGGCGGTTTCGGCGCTGGACTTCGCCTTGCTGGCCGATGGCTTCTGGTCGGCGGTGCTGTGGCGCACCGTCGCCGGGATCGGCATGGCCGGCACCTACATGACCGGCCTGCGCGCCATGAACGACCGCCTGCCGGTCGACCTGCACAGCCGCGCCACCGCCTGGTACACGGCGCTTTACGGCGTCGGCTCGGGGCTGTCGGTCTATCTCACCGGCGCGATCGAGGCGTCATGGGGCTGGCAATGGGCGGCGGGCGCGGCGGTGGCGGGGCCGATCGCCGCCATTGCCATCGCCCGCATCGCGCTGGCCAGCCCGGTCACGCCGCCGGCGCCCAGCGGCGCGGTGCTCGATTTCCGGCCGGTGCTGGGCAATCGCCGTGCCATGGGTTTCATCGGCGGCTATGGCGCGCACAGTTTCGAACTGTTCGGCTATCGCTCCTGGCTGGTGGCGTTCCTGGTCTACCTCGAAGCGCGCGATCCATCGCCGTTTCCGCTGACGCCCTTCGTCATTGCCGCGCTGATTCAGCTGGTTGGGGTGCCGTCCTCGATCATCGGCAACGAGATGGCGCAGCGCTGGGGGAGGGTGCGGGTCGCGGTGTGGGTGATGAGCGCGGCCGCGGTGCTGGGACTGGTGGTGGGCGCGGGGCCATGGCTGCCCTATGCCGTGACCGTCGCCGCGATCGCGATCTACGGCTGGTTCGTCGGCATGGATTCCTCGACCCTGACCGGGGGCACGGTGCTGGCGGCCGAGCCCGACAAGCGTGGTGCCACCATGGCGCTGCATTCGACCGTCGGCTTCGCCTTCGCCTTCCTCTCGCCGCTCTGCTTCGGCGTAGTCCTCGATCTCTCGGGCGGAGCGAATCAGCCCATGGCCTGGCTGTGGGCCTTCGTCGTCATGGGCATCGGCGCCATGATCGGCCCGCTCTGCCTGTGGTGGGCGAACCGGGGGAAGTAAAGACGGGTCTCGGTCAGCGTCTCTCCTCGGCGGAAAAGTCGATTTCCAATCGCAAACGAGATGCCAAGAGACGAGGAAAACGGCGCCGCCCTTGGCCCTTCACGAAATCGACCAAGCCGGCACGCGCCATTCGTTTCAAGGTCCGCGATAAATTGGATGGTTTGCGTCCGCTGCGCCGAGCAAGCGTTGTCATGGAGTCCGGCCGCTCGTTTCCAATCAGCCGCAGTAGCCGGATGTTTTTGGCGTTCAGCAATTTGACCAGGGACTCTGCCTTGACGGGCGGTGCCGACCTTGAGGCTTTTTCCATCCAGTGCTTCGGCACACCGCGCGCAGCGCTGGCATTGCGGACGACTTGGCGGGTCCAGGATGCGAACTCGCCGATGCTGCCGGACTTTCTAGAGGTCATGCGCGATCCCTTTCAATTCCAGGGCCCGTTTCACGGCCCTCCAAAAGTCATCCAGCAACTGTGCCGGTCCCAGGGCATGATCGATCTGTCTTGAACCATGTGGTTCAAGACAGGTCGTGAATCATGCCCTCGCGTCCCGCTCTGGACCGCGATTCACGGTTTGCATGGAATAGCGTCTGCGATTCCATGCAAACCGATCGCGGTCTTGGTATTTGTAGGGACGGCCCGGATCGGTCGCCGTGCGATGCCAATGGTCGAACGCGAGTCCGCGCTTGCCGCGCTTGGCGCCATCTGGAGCGTGGGCATTGTCGAAACGGACCAGAACATCGCCGTCGGCCTCGCGCATGACCAGGGAGTATTTGATGCCATGCGGGCGCCCAGGGAAGACGACAGCCCGCTTGACCTTGAACTCGACCACGTATCCCGACGCGGCGTCGAACCTCGCCCCATCCAAGGACAACAAGGCTTCCAACTCATGCGTGTCTGACATTATCCGATCCGGATAAGATAGTAAATCACCCCCGCGCGCGGGGGTGGGCGCGGTCGTAGACCGCCAGCAGCTGCTTGGTGTCGACGTCGGTATAGCGCTGGGTGGTGGACAGGCTGGCATGGCCGAGCAGTTCCTGGATCGCGCGCAGATCGCCGCCCGCCGCCAGCAGATGGGTGGCGAAGCTATGGCGCAGCGCGTGCGGCGTGGCGCTTTCCGGCAGGCCGAGGCGCCGGCGCAGGCTCCGCAGGCGGCCTTGCACGATCGCCGGATCGAGCCGCTTGCCGCGCGCGCCCAGGAACAAGGGCCCGTCGGACTCGACCGCAAAGGGCAGCTCGGCCAGATAGGCCGCCACCGCCTCGCGCACCACCTGCAACACCGGCACTTGGCGCTGCTTGTTGCCCTTGCCGGTGACGGTCAGCAGGTCCTTGAGCGGCGCATCGCCGCGGCTGAGGCCGAGCGCTTCCGAAATGCGCAGCCCGCAGCCGTAAAGCAAGGCCAGCACGGCCGCGTCGCGCTTGCCGATCCAGCCGGGTTCGGATTCGAACTCGATCCGATCCAGCGCCGTCAGCGCGTCGTCGGCGGTCAAGGCCCGCGGCAGGGGCGGTTTGACACGCGGCGCGCGGATGGCGCCGATCGCCGCGCAATGGCACAGCTTCTGGCGATCCAGCCAGGCGAAAAAAGCGCGCAGCGAGGACAGCGTGCGCGCGATCGAGCTGTTCTCGGGCTGGCTTTCGCGACGCTGCGCCAGGAAGGCGCGGAAATCGGCCGGCGCGAGCTTGGCGAGTTCGGCCAATCCCGGCGGCCCGCCCAGATGCGGCGCCAGGAAGCGGAAGAAGAAGCCGAGGTCGCGGCCATAGGCCTCGACGGTGTTGGCCGACAGCCGCCGCTCGGCCGCGATCCAATGTTCGAAGCGGCCCAGCGCCGCGGCCAGGTCGGCCGCGACCGGCAGGTCAGAGAATCGACTGGCCGGTCTTTTTCCAGTCGGCGAGGAAGGCATCGAGGCCCTTGTCGGTCAGCGGATGGTTGGCCAATTGACGCAGCACGTTGGGCGGCAGGGTGCAGACATGCGCCCCCAGCTTGGCCGCCTGGACGACATGGATCGGATGGCGCACCGAGGCCACCAGCACTTCGGTGGTCAGCGCCGGATAGTTGCGGTAGATGGCGACGATGTCGGCGATCAAGGCCATGCCGTCTTGGCCGATATCGTCATGCCGGCCGACGAAGGGCGAGATGAACGTGGCGCCGGCCTTGGCCGCCAGCAGGGCCTGCGGCGCCGAGAAGCACAGCGTGACGTTGACCTTGGCGTCGGCGGAGCTGAGCGCGCGGCAGGTCTTGAGCCCGTCCCAGGTCAGCGGCACCTTGACCGCGATGTTGGGCGCCAGCCCGGCCAGTTTCTGGCCTTCCTTCAGCATGGTCGGGAAATCGGTGGCGGTGACCTCGGCCGAGACCGGGCCGGGCACGACCTGACAGATCTCCTTCACCACGTCGAGGAACTTGCGGCCGCTTTTCGCGACCAGCGAGGGATTGGTGGTCACGCCGTCGACCAAGCCGGTTTCGGCCAGATCGCGGATTTCCTTGATGTCGGCGCTGTCGACGAAGAACTTCATGGCTCGGGTCCGTGGTTCGCGTTGTGCCAAGGGCGAATCGCCGCCACAGTGTAGCCCATGCCCGCCCCGCGCATCGCCGTGCTGCTGCCCAGGCCCCTGGACGGGACCTACGACTACCTGCCGCCCGCCGGCGCGAATCTGGCGCCGGGCGACATCGTCCGCGTGCCCTTCGGTCGCGGCCAGGCGATCGGCGTGGTCTGGGGCGAGGGCGAAGGACAGATCGACGAGGCGCGGCTGAAGCCGGTCGGCGAGCGGCTAGACATGCCGCGCCTGCCGGAGGAACTGCGGCGCACCATCGCGTTCACGGCGCGCTATACGCTGGCGCCGTTGGGTGCAGTCTTGCGCATGGCGCTGTCGGTGCCCGAGGCGCTGGAACCGCGCCGCATCGCCTGGGTCTATCGCGCGGGTGCCGCCGATCGCGCCAGGACTCCCAGCCAACGCAAGGCGCTGGCTGGGCTTGGCGATGCGCGCATGACGGCCGCCGAATTGGCGCGCAGCGCAGGGGTCGGAGCGGCTGTGGTCAAGGCGCTGATCGCGTCCGGGGCTTTGGTCGCGGAAGCCTTGCCGGAAGCGGTGCCCGAGGCGCCCGATCCGGATCACCCCGGCCCGGATCTGGAAGCCGAGCAGAAGATCGCCGCGGCGGACTTGGCGGCAAGGGTGGAGCGCGGCGGCTTCGGCGTGGTGCTGCTGGACGGCGTCACCGGTTCGGGCAAGACCGAGGTCTATTTCGAGGCCATCGCCGCCGCCCTGCGCGCGGGCAAGCAGGCGCTGGTGCTGGTGCCCGAGATCGCCTTGACCGCGCAATGGCTGGACCGATTCCGCCGCCGCTTCGGACAGGCACCGGTGCCCTGGCATTCCGACCTGACCGCCGCCCGGCGCCGCGATCTGTGGCGAGCGATCGCCCGCGGTCAGGCGCCGGTGGTGGTCGGTGCGCGCTCGGCCCTGTTCCTGCCGATGCCCAATCTGGGCGTGGTTGTGGTCGACGAGGAACACGATCAGGGTTTCAAGCAGGATGACGGCGTGATCTATCACGCCCGCGACATCGCCATTGCGCGGGCGCGCGAGGCCGGCGTGCCGGCGGTCCTGGCTTCTGCCACGCCTTCGCTCGAGACCTTGGCCAATGTCGATTCCGGCCGCTATGCCCGGCTGACGCTGTCGCGGCGCTATGGCGCGGCGGCGATGCCCGCTTTGGCGGCGATCGATCTGCGGCGCGATCCGCCCGAGCGCGGGCGCTGGCTGTCGCCGGTGCTGATCGAGGCCTTGCGGCGGACTCTGACCGAGGGGCAGCAGGCGCTGTTGTTCCTCAATCGGCGCGGCTATGCGCCGTTGACCCTGTGCCGAACCTGCGGCCACCGCCTGCAATGTCCGCAGTGCAGCGCTTGGCTGGTCGAACATCGCCGCCGCGGCCGGCTGCAATGCCATCATTGCGGCACGGAATCCGCCAAGCCGACGCGCTGTCCGGAATGCGGGGCCGAGAACAATCTGGTCGCCTGCGGCCCCGGTATCGAGCGCGTGGCGGAAGAGGCGGCGGAACTGTTCCCGACCGCGCGCATCGCCGTGGTGTCCTCGGACACGCTGACCGGACCCGATAGCGTACGGGCCTTGATCGCGCGCATCGAGCGGCGCGAGATCGACCTGCTGATCGGCACGCAGCTTCTGGCCAAAGGCCATCATTTTCCGGGATTGACGCTAGTCGGCGTGGTCGATGCCGATCTTGGCCTGGCCGGCGGCGATCTCAGGGCGGCCGAACGGACCTTCCAGCTTCTGACTCAGGTCGCGGGTCGCGCCGGCCGCGCCGAGTCGGCGGGCAAGGCGCTGCTGCAAAGCTGGCAACCCGAGCATCCGGTTCTGGCGGCCTTGGTCTCGGGCGATCGCGACCGTTTCATCGCCGCCGAATCGGCCGAACGCCGTCGAGCCACCATGCCGCCCTATGGACGCTTGGCAGCGCTGATTCTGTCGGGCCCGGTCGAGGCCAGAGTAGCCGAGGCGGCGCGGTCGCTCGCCCGCGCCGGGCCGCGCATCGTGGGCGTGCATGTCCACGGTCCGGCGCCGGCACCCCTCAGCCTGCTGCGCGGCCAGTATCGCTATCGGCTATTGCTGCAGGCGCCGCGAGACGTAGCCATTCAGCCGCTGTTGCGGGAATGGCGCGATCGGAACGCCCTGCCAAATGGCGTCACGTTGCGGATCGACGTCGACCCCTATCATTTCCTGTGACGGCACGGTGCCGCGACGGCGGAGCTTATTGCGCCCCGAGGGGGGCTATGCTAATCACCCGGCCGCCTGACCAGCGGTTCGGAAACGGGCCGCGAATGAGCAAAAAACGGCGGCTGGGGGGTCGGATTTCCGGTCTCGAATAGCCGCCAAGGATCGACAGGGAACGCCAGTCTTGCCAGCCGAAGCTTCGATCGTTTCCGGTGCCGCTGGGCGTTACGCCACGGCGCTGTTCGACTTGGCCAAGGAACGCCGCCAGCTCGATGCGGTCGCGTCCGATCTTGACGGGTTGGCGCGGGCGATCGAACAAAGCGCGGACTTGGCGCGGCTGATCCGCAATCCGCTGATCGACCGCCGCACCCAGGGCAAGGCGATGGCGGCGCTGGGCGCCAGGATGGCGCTGTCGCCGCTCAGCCAGCAATTCCTGGGCCTGGTCGCGGCCAAGCGCCGACTGCAGGCCTTGCCGGCCATGATCCGCGCTTTTCGTGCGCTGCTCGCCCAGCATCGCGGCGAGGTGATCGCCGAAGTGGTCTCGGCCACGCCGCTGAGCGCGGCTCAGTTGGAGGCGGTCAAGGCCGCCGTTACCCGCGTCGCCGGCAAGGCGACGCAGCTTACCGCCGCGGTCGATCCGGCTTTGATCGGCGGGCTGGTGGTGACGCTGGGTTCGCGTCGCTTCGACGCTTCGTTGCGCGGCAAGCTGCGCAATCTCGAAATCGCCATGAAAGAGGTAGCCTAATGGACATCGGCGCCGCTGAAATCTCCTCGATCCTCAAGCAACAGATCGCCAGTTTCGGCGCCGACGCCGAGTTGGCCGAGGTCGGTCAGGTGCTGTCGGTCGGCGACGGCATCGCCCGCGTCCACGGCCTCGATTCGGTGCTGGCCGGCGAAATGGTCGAGTTCCCCGGCGCCATCAAGGGCATGGTGCTGAATCTCGAGACCGACAATGTCGGCGTGGTGATTTTCGGCGACGACCGCAGCATCAAGGAAGGCGATACCGTCAAGCGCACCGGCGCCATCGTCGACGTGCCGGTGGGCAAGGGCCTGCTCGGCCGCGTGGTCGATGCGCTGGGCAATCCGATCGACGGCAAGGGTCCGATCCAGGCGACCGAGCGCCGCCGGGTCGAGGTCAAGGCGCCGGGCATCATTCCGCGCCGCTCGGTGCACGAACCGATGCAGACCGGCCTCAAGGCGATCGACAGCCTGGTGCCGATCGGCCGCGGCCAGCGCGAACTGATCATCGGCGACCGCCAGACCGGCAAGACCGCGGTGGTGCTCGACACCTTCATCAACCAGAAGAAGGTCAACGCCCAGGGCGACGAGAAGAAGAAGCTCTACTGCGTCTACGTCGCCGTCGGCCAGAAGCGCTCGACCGTGGCCCAGATCGTCAAGACGCTGGAAGACTACGGCGCGATGGAATACTCGATCGTCGTCGCCGCCACCGCCTCGGATCCGGCGCCGATGCAGTTCCTGGCGCCCTATGGCGGCTGCGCCATCGCCGAATGGTTCCGCGACAACGGCATGCACGCCCTGATCATCTTCGACGATCTGTCGAAGCAGGCGGTGGCCTACCGCCAGATGTCGCTCTTGCTGCGCCGGCCGCCGGGCCGCGAGGCCTATCCGGGCGATGTGTTCTATCTGCACTCGCGGCTGTTGGAGCGCGCCGCCAAGCTCAACGACAAGAACGGCGGCGGCTCGCTGACCGCGCTGCCGGTGATCGAGACCCAGGCCGGCGACGTCTCGGCCTACATTCCGACCAACGTGATTTCGATCACCGACGGCCAGATCTTCCTCGAGACCGAGCTGTTCTATCGCGGCATCCGCCCGGCCATCAACGTCGGCCTGTCGGTCAGCCGCGTCGGCTCGGCCGCGCAGATCAAGGCGATGAAGCAGGTGGCGGGCTCGATCAAGCTCGAACTGGCGCAGTACCGCGAGATGGCGGCTTTCGCCCAGTTCGGCTCGGATCTCGATCCGTCCACCCAGCGGCTGCTCAACCGCGGCGCGCGCCTGACCGAACTGCTCAAGCAGACCCAGTACCAGCCGATGCCGGTCGAGGAGCAGGTGGTGTCGATCTATGCCGGCGTGCGCGGCTATCTCGACAGCATCAAGGTGCAGGACGTGCAGCGCTTTGAACAGGGCGTGCTCGGGCTGATGCGCCAGAAGCACGGCGACCTGCTGACCGCGATTCGGGACGAGAAGCAGATCTCGCCCGCGACCGAGGAAAAGCTCAAGGGCGTGATGGACGGCTACGCCAAGGGCTTCGCCTGAGCCCGCCGACGGTCGAGACCTAGACCCCCGACATGCCCAGCCTCAAGCAATTCCGCGTCCGCATCGCCAGCGTCAAGGCGACGCAGAAGATCACCAAGGCGATGAAGATGGTGGCGGCTTCGCGCCTGCGCCGGGCGCAGGAGCAGGCCGAGGGCGCGCGGCCCTATGCCGAGCGCATGGAACGCATGCTGGCCTCGGTGGCGACGTCGATGCGCGGTTCGGCCGGCGCGCCCCGGCTGATGGTCGGCACCGGCAAGGACCAGGTCCATCTGCTGGTGGTGGCGACCTCGGAACGCGGCCTGTGCGGCGCGTTCAATTCCTCGATCGTACGGCTGGCGCGGCGCCACATCGTCGAATTGGAAGCCAAGGGCAAGACGGTCAAGATCCTGACCGTCGGCAAGAAGGGCCGCGACCAGCTGCGCCGCGACCACGGCGCCAAGATGATCCAGCACGTCGAACTGGCGCGCATCAAGCGCCTGGCCTTCTCCAACGCCAAGCCGATCGCCGACGCGGTGCTCAAGCTGTTCGAGGAGGGCGGGTTCGACGTCTGCACGCTGTTCTTCAGCCGCTTCAAGTCGGTGGTCAGCCAACTGCCGACCGCGCAGACCCTGATCCCGGCCGCGGCGCCGGCGGCGGCCGAGACCGGGGCCGCGGGCGGCGCCAAGGCGATCTACGAATTCGAGCCCGAGGAAGAGGAAATCCTGGCCGACCTGCTGCCGCGCAATCTGGCGGTCCAGGTGTTCCGCGGCCTGCTCGAGAACCAGGCCTCGGAGCAGGGCGCGCGCATGTCGGCGATGGACAGCGCGACGCGCAACGCCGGCGACATGATCGGCCGCCTGACGCTGCAGTACAACCGCACGCGTCAGGCCGGCATCACCAAGGAACTGATCGAAATCATCTCCGGCGCCGAGGCGCTGTAGAGCGGGAGCAAGACGATGAGCAGCAGCAACAAGGTCGGACGCATCAGCCAGGTGATCGGCGCGGTGGTCGACGTCCAGTTCGAGGCCGGCAACCTGCCGGCGATCCTGAACTCGCTCGAGACCCAGAACCAGGGCAAGCGGCTGGTGCTGGAAGTGGCGCAGCATCTCGGCGAATCGACCGTGCGCACGGTGGCGATGGACTCGACCGACGGCCTGGTGCGCGGCGCCGAGGTGCTGGACACCGGCGGGCCGATCATGATCCCGGTCGGACCCGAGACGCTCGGCCGCATCCTCAACGTCGTCGGCGAGCCGGTCGACGAGCGCGGCCCGGTGACCACCAAGAAGAAGCTGCCGATCCACGCCGGCGCCCCGGCCTTCGTCGACCAGTCGACCGAGGCCCAGATCCTGGTCACCGGCATCAAGGTGGTCGATCTGCTGGGGCCCTACGCCAAGGGCGGCAAGATCGGTCTGTTCGGCGGCGCCGGCGTCGGCAAGACGGTGCTGATCATGGAGCTGATCAACAACGTCGCCAAGGCGCATGGCGGCTATTCGGTGTTCGCCGGCGTCGGCGAGCGCACCCGCGAGGGCAACGACCTCTATCACGAGATGATCGAATCCGGCGTCATCAAGCTGGACGGCCCGGGTTCCAAGGTGGCGCTGGTCTATGGCCAGATGAACGAGCCGCCGGGCGCGCGCGCCCGCGTCGGCCTGTCCGGCCTGACCGTGGCGGAATATTTCCGCGACGAGGAAGGCCAGGACGTGTTGTTGTTCATCGACAACATCTTCCGCTTCACCCAGGCCGGTTCCGAGGTCTCGGCGCTGCTCGGCCGCATCCCCTCGGCGGTCGGCTACCAGCCGACCCTGGCCACCGACATGGGTGCGCTGCAAGAGCGCATCACTTCGACCAACAAGGGCTCGATCACCTCGGTACAGGCGATCTACGTGCCGGCCGACGACTTGACCGATCCGGCGCCGGCGACCTCGTTCGCGCATCTCGACGCCACCACCGTGCTGTCGCGGCAGATCGCGGAACTCGGCATCTACCCGGCGGTCGATCCGCTCGATTCGACCTCGCGCATGCTCGATCCGCGCGTGGTCGGCGACGAGCATTATCGCGTCGCGCGCGAGGTGCAGCGCATTCTCCAGCAGTACAAGTCGCTGCAGGACATCATCGCCATTCTCGGCATGGACGAGCTGTCGGAAGAGGACAAGCTGACGGTGGCGCGGGCGCGCAAGATCCAGCGCTTCCTCAGCCAGCCCTTCCACGTTGCCGAGGTCTTCACCGGCTCGCCCGGCGTGCTGGTCAAGCTCGAGGACACCATCCGCGGCTTCAAGGAAATCTGCGAAGGCAAGCACGATCACCTGCCCGAGGTGGCGTTCTACATGGTCGGCACCATCGAAGAGGCCATCGCCAAGGCCAAGAAGCTGGCGGCCGAGGCGGCGTGACATGGCGACGGCCGGCAAGCTGAGCTTCGATCTGGTCACGCCCGACCGGCTGTTGCTGTCGGTCGGCGCCGACATGGTCGTGGTGCCGGGAGCGGAAGGGGATTTCGGCGTGCTGCCGGGCCATGCGCCGCTGATTTCCAGCCTGCGGCCGGGCGTGGTCGACGTGCATCAGTCGGGCAAGGTCGACGGCCGCTATTACGTCGCCGGCGGCTTCGCCGAGGTCAACGCGGCGGGGTTGACGGTGCTGGCCGAGGAGGCGATCGCCATCCAGGGCCTCAAGCGCGCCGATCTCGAACAGAAGATCAAGAACGCCCAGGAAGACCTGACCGACGCCAAGACCGACGAGGCCAAGGCCAAGGCCCAGGCGCAACTGCGCCAACTCAACGACCTGCTCAGGGCGGTGGGATAGGGAACCGCTCAATCCCCGACCGTGGCGTCGATCCAGTCGCAGACGCCGTCGACGATCTTTTCCCAGCCCGGTTCGCCGATCAGCCAATGGCCGAAGCCTGCCAGCACGCGGGTCTCCAGCAGCGGCTGATACTTGCGCGCCAGCGCGCCCAGCCCTTCGGGCGGGCTGACGCGATCCTCGGCCCCGGTCAGTCCCAGCATGCGACAGGGGATGTCGCGAGCGTTGACGTCGCTGGCGCGGGTGACGTCGAACGGCCAGAACAGGGTTTCGAACAGGGCGCGGCCGGACTCGGCGGTGAACTGGGAGAAGATCCGGCGCTGCTCTCCCGGGTTCAGCATATTGAGGGAATTGGCGGCAGCGACTTCGAACACCGGAAACAGGCTCTTGGTCCAGAACTCGCCGAGCCGCGCCAAGCCGAGGGCGGCGGCCACCTGGTCGGCGGTTTGCGGCACTACCCCCCAGGGCGTGGCCGGCGCCAGCAGCACCGCCGCCTTGACCAGGCTTCGCGCCGCCAGCATCTGCGCCAGCAGCCCGCCCAAGGAATGGCCGATCACCACCGGCGGCTCGGCCATGGCACGGATCAGGGTCTCGAGATCGGCGGCGTAGTCGGTGACCGATGTCGTCGCCAGCCCGGCATCGGGCTCGCTGCCGACGGCGTGATGGCGCAGCGTCGGCGTGACGCAGACATGGCCGCGCGCCTCGAGCAAGGTCTTCCAGCCGGCCAGGCTACGGCCGGTGCAGAACGCGCCATGGATCAGGACGATCGCTTCAGCCATCTGGCATCTGCCTGACCTGCGGCCGAAATTCGGCCACCACCAGCCGATAGACGTCGCGCTTGAACGGCACGATCAGGGATTCGAGTTCGTCGAGCTCGGCCCAGCGCCAGGCATCGAACTCGGGCGGACGGTGCGCGCGCAGATCGATCTCGCTCTCGGGACCTTCCAGCCGCATCAGGAACCATTTCTGGATCTGGCCCTTGAAGCGGCCGCGCCAGGTGCGGCGTGCCAAGCGCGGCGGCAAGTCGTAGCTCAGCCATTCCGGATGCTCGGCCAGAATCGAGGCATGCACCACGCCCACCTCCTCGCGCAGTTCGCGCCGCGCGGCCGCGGGCGGCGCCTCGCCCTTGTCGATCCCGCCCTGCGGCATCTGCCAAGCGGCATCGGCGATGCCGGCACGCCGGCCGACGAACACCTGTCCTTTCAGGTTGACCAGCATGACGCCGACACAGGGCCGATAGTCGCCGCTCATGACTCCCGGGGCGCCATGACCATGGCGCTGGCCGGCGCCAGCAAGATGCCCTTGTCCTCCAGCGTCTCGGCCCAGGCGGCGACGGCCGCAATCGTCACCGGCAACGGGGTGGCGGCAAATCCCAAGGCGAACCCGTCCTTGCGGGCAAGCGCTTCCAAAGCAGCCAAGGCGCGATCGATCTCGGCCCGCGACGGCGTGCGATCGATCATGAGATCGACCACCGCCACCGGCAATCCGACTTGACGCGCCTGCAGGAAGGCCCGGTTGTCTCCGGTTGGCCGCGTATCGAGCATCATCAAGCCGCGGGATTTCAGGGCTTCCATCACGAACTGGGCGTCCTTGGGCTGACCCAGAAAAAGATCGGCACCCACCGGCAATACGCCGATATGGGCGCCGAAGCGCGACAACACCCAATTCAGCCGCAGCATGTTGTCGTCCGCCGGAAGCCGCGACAACAGCGTATGCGGGCTGGGGTCGACACGCGGGAACTCGGTCGGCTCCAGCGGCAGTTCGACGATGGCCTCGTGCCCGGCGGCACGCGCATTCTCGACCCAGCGGTCCAGATCCTTGGCCGCGGTCGAGAACGCCAACGTCACCTCCTGCGGCAGCTTCTGGATGGCGGCTTCGGTATTGGCGTGGTGAAGCCCGAGACGGCCGATCACGACGGCGATGCGCGGCTTCGACTCGGGATTCTGAAACGGCCGGGCGTAGTGCCGCCAGGCCTTGCGGCCGTCGTCGGCGATACGCGGCAGCGGGCCCAGCGGATGGTCTTCGGTCAGGTCGGGATCGATGGTCGCAAGCAGCGTGACTTCGGCCGGCTTGGGAACGCCAGGCGCGCCTTGCTGGCCGACCCAACCCGCTCCCAAAACCGGCATGTCGAATTCGACCACGTGGCCGGCCGGGGGTTCGGGTGGCTCGAGCGTGGTGAGGTAGCCCGTGCCGCCGCCCAAGATCGACAGGACCAAGAAGGCCGAGGCGCCCTGGAGCAGGATTTGCAGCCGGAACTTGCGCGTGCGCAGCCTTTCCGCGGCGGCGGCGGCGATGGCCGCCTCTTCGTCGGCGGTCAGGTCGACGGTCTTGCGGGTCGGTTCGGGTACTTTGCCGCCGCCATGGGCGATCGAGCCCTTGGCGCTCTTTTCGGCTGCGGCGCGCGCCTTGGCGATCGCGGCCGAAGTGGCGTCGAACTTCTCGTCCTCTGGCGTAGCGTCGTCGACTACGATCTTGGTCGGGTCGAGTTTGGGTTCCTCGACCGCCGCCGCAGCCGCCGGCGCCGCGGCCTCGGTTTTCTCCTCCGGCGGCGCTTCGGCTGCAACTTCGGGGACGGGTTCGGGCTCGGGCTCGGCGCGTTTGCCGAAGCGGAAGAGCCTTTTCAGGAAGCCGAACACCGGACGGCCTCCGCCGATGCCTCAGTTGCCCGACTTGGGCGCAAGCCGCGCCTGGCCGCGCAGGTGCTCGATCGCGCGCTGCAGTTGGACATCGACCGCGGGATCGGCGCCGGCCCGCGACTCGCTGTCTTCGCTGCTGCCGGGCGGCGGCGCGACGGGGCGCGCGTCCGTCGGCGCGGGCGCGGCATTGGCCGGGGCGTTGGGATTGGCGATGTGTCCGCGGAGTTGCGACTCGCTGCGCAGCGGGCGGCCCTGCCCGCCCGGCCGCACCGGTTCGACCGTGACGTCGGGTTCGATGCCGGTCTCCTGGATCGAGCGGCCGGACGGCGTGTAGTAGAGCGCCGTGGTCAGCCGAATGGCGCCGCTCTGCCGGCCGAAGGGGATCACGGTCTGCACCGAGCCCTTGCCGAAGCTCTTGACCCCCATCACCGTGGCGCGGCGATGGTCCTGCAGCGCGCCGGCGACGATTTCGGCCGCCGATGCCGAACCGTCGTTGACCAGCACGACGATCGGTTTGCCTTCGGTGATGTCGCCCTTGCGCGCCGAATAGCGTTGGATGTCGTCGGTGCGGCGACCGCGGGTCGAGACGATTTCGCCCTGATCGAGGAAAAGGTCCGACACCGAAACCGCCTGATCGAGCAGGCCGCCCGGGTTGTTGCGCAAATCCAGCACCACCCCGACGATGCCGTCCTTCATCTCGTTCTTGAGGCGCTCATAGGCGCGACGCACCGACTGATCGGCCTGGTCACTGAACGAGGTGATGCGGATGTAGGCGACATTGCCTTCGGCGCGTTGGCGCACCGGCACGACCTTGATCACGGCGCGGCGCAAGGTGACGTCGAAGGGCTGCTCGCGGCCTTGGCGCAGCACGGTCAAGGTGATGTCGGAATCGACCGGGCCGCGCATCTTGTCGACCGCTTCCTGCAGGCTCAGGCCGAGCACCTGCTCGCCGTTGAGATGGCTGACCAGATCGCCCGGCTGGAGGCCGGCGCGCGCCGCCGGCGTGTCGTCCATCGGCGTCACCACCTTGACCAGGCCGTTTTCCATCGTCACTTCGATGCCGAGGCCGCCGAATTCGCCCCGGGTCTGGACCTGCATTTCGCGGTAGTTCTTGGGATTGAGGTAGGCCGAGTGCGGATCGAGCGAGGACAGCATACCGTTGATCGCGGACTCGACCAGGTTGGTGTCCTCGACCGGCTTGACGTAATCCTGGCGCACGCGCTCGAAGATGTCGCCGAACAAGGACAGCATGCGATAGGTCTCGTTGCCCTGGGCCTGGGCCATGACGCCGATCGGCGTCGTGAAAACGCCCACCGCGCCGGCGCCCAGCAGGGCCCCGACCGCGGCCGAAATCAGGTACTTGCGCATCAGCCGCCGACCTTCCTTTTGCCGGACGCCAACCACGGCAGCGGGTTGACCGGATCGCCCTGCCGCCGAAGCTCCAAGTATAGCACGGGCGCCTTGCCCGATTCGCTCGGCATCACCCCGACCGGCTCGCCCGAGAGCAGCGACTGGCCGGGTTCGACGTCGATCCGGCCGAGACCAGCCATCAGGCTATGATAGGCGTCGGCGTGAGCCAGGATCAAGACCAGGCCGAAACCGCGGAACGGGCCGGCAAACTGGACCTCGCCGTCGAACGGGGCGACGACTTGGCCGCCGGTGCGGGCGGCGATCGACATGCCGCGCTCGACATGGCCGACATCGTTGGTCTGCCCGAACCGCCGGGTGATCTGGCCACGCACCGGCAGCGGCAGGGCGCCCTTGGGCAGGACGAAGTCGCGTTCCCGCGGGGGCGCGATTCGGGCCGATTCGAGTCGCGCCACCAGCGCCCGCAGATCGCCCGACTGGGCCGCCAGCGCCGCCACCCGCTTGGCCTCGACCTGGGTTTGCTGTTGGCTTGCGGCCTGTTCGCGCGTCTTGCGCTCGAACAGACGCGCCAGCACCAGTTGCTGGCGATCGAGCGCTTGAACCGCGGCGCCGAGACGAGCGCGCTCGGCCTCGACTTCGGCCCGCAGTTCGGCCAATTCGGCCAGTTCGCCCCGCAGGGTCTCGGCGTCGGCTGCCAGAGCCGGGACCACGGCCTTCAGCAGCATCGCCGTGCGCACGACGTCGACCGCGGTGCCGTCGGCCAGGACCAGCGCCTCGGGCGGGCGTCGCGCTAGGCGCTGCAGTGCGCCCAAGGTGCCCGCGGTCTCGGCCCGCCGCCGGTCGAGCTGGTTGAGCAGTTCGCGCTCGAGTTCGGACAGATGGGCGATGCGATCCTCGTATTGCGCGATCTCGTCCTCGCGCTGCTGGGCCTCGCCGGCAGCCGCGATCAGGGCCTGGCGCAGCTCGCCCAATTCGCCGCCCAGTTCCTGGGCGCGGCGTTCGGAGGCATCCTTGCGCCCGCGACTGGCTTCGAGTTCCTTCTCGACCCGCTCCAGCCGCTTGGCGGCGTCGTCGCCGGTCTCGGCCGATCGCGGCGATCCGCCGGCCAGTGCCGAAGCGACGATCAGGACGACGGCCAAATGCAGGCGCATGGGGCGAATCCTCGACCCTAGGGAATCACGCCACGCCCGGCGGGTAAAGCCGCGCATCACCCCTGGATCAGCGCTTCGGCCAGCGACAGGATGTCGCCCTCGAGCTGATCCTTGACCGCCCGATAGAGATCGCGGATCGAGACGATGCCGATCAGCCGGTCGCCGTCGACCACCGGCAGATGCCGATAGCCGTAGCGCGACATCAAATCGAGCGCCTCGTGCACCGGCGTGTCGGGCCGGATGGTGTCGGGTCCCGGCGTCATGACGTCGGCCAGGGTCAGGTCCTTGGGATTCTTGCCCTTGGCCAGCACGCGGGTCATGGCGTCGCGCTCGGTGAAGATTCCCACCAGGCGGCCGCGCTCGGTCACCATCAGCGCGCCGATGGCGCGGCCGGTCATCAACTTGACCGCGGCGGCGACGCTGTCGCGCGGGCCCAGCGTCGCCAGCTTCTGCGGGCTGATGACGTCGGGGACGATGGTGCGTTCGATCGGGGCGGCCATCGGTGTCTAGAAAAACAGGGTTTGCAGATCGGCCGTGGTCTCGGTGCCGAGCCGGTCGAAATTGGACGCAAGCCAAGCTTCGGCCGTGTCGCGGCCGAGCTTGTGCAGGGATTGCAGGAAGGGCAGGTCGATGTTGAATTTCGAGGTCACGCCCAGCGCCGCCATCTGCTTCTCGGCCTGGACGATGTGGAAGAAGATCTGGCGCAGATGCGAGCGGCCGGTCAGGCGATGACGCTGCAAGAGCTGGGTGACGAAGGCGATGTTGCGCATCTCGCGCATCATGGTGGCGTTGAAGCTGATGGTGTTCATGCGATCGAGGATGGCGCGCGCCGAAGTCGGCACTTCGTCGATCCGGATCGGATTGACCGCGACCAGCATCAGATCCGACGCGGCGCATTGGTAGATCAGCGGGAACATGGCGGGATTGCCCATGAAGCCGCCGTCCCAATAGGCCTCGCCCTCGACCTCGACCGCGCGATGCAGATGCGGCAGGCAGGCCGAGGCCAGCAGCACCTCGGGCGACAGCTCCTGGCCGCGGAAGACCCGGATCTTGCCGGTCTTGACGTTGGTGGCGCAAACGAACAGCTTGACCTCGCTGTAGGCGCGCATGGCTTCGAAATCGATCAGGTCGTCGAGGATGTCGCGCAAGGGGTTGATGTCGCCCGGGTTGAGTTGATAGGGCGAGAGCACGCGCGTCATCAGATCGAAGAAGGCGAAGCTGGGCGAATGGTCGAGGCTGGTGCCGCCGTTGAACATGCGATCGAACGGGCTGGGCCGGAAGATGCTGTGCCGGCCGCCATCGGCGACCCGGGTCCAGAATTCGGCCAGCAGCTTGCGCGCCGCCTTGCGGCCGCCGGCCATCATGCCCTGGACCAGGATGGCGCCGTTCATGGCGCCGGCCGAGGTGCCCGAGACGCCCTCGATCTTGAGCCGCTTGTCCTCGAGCAACCGGTCGAGCACGCCCCAAGTGAAGGCGCCATGGGCGCCGCCGCCCTGCAACGCCAGCGTCACGCGCTTGCGTTCCGGGGCGGGTGCGGGGGTCGGTCCGGCTTCTGCCGAAGACTGGGACATGATCGGACTCTGCAAGGTTTTCCCGCCACCGTCCAGCACAGGGCTAGGATGGCGGCATGACCAAAGCGCTGCTGCTGGTGATCGCGGTCGGCACGATCCTGGGCTTCTGCCCGCCCCTGGCCAAGATCGCCGCCGGGCGCGGCGTCGATGCGCTGTCGTTCGCGTTCTGGCAGTCGCTGGGCGCGGGGATAGGATTGACCTTGC
The DNA here is from genome assembly GCA_016869515.1 of Alphaproteobacteria bacterium. Classification (GTDB taxonomy): domain Bacteria; phylum Pseudomonadota; class Alphaproteobacteria; order VGDZ01; family VGDZ01; genus VGDZ01. Next base: position 19,998 of record VGDZ01000013.1, read on the forward strand.
TCTGCGGCGCGCGGGGCGTCCGCGCGCCGGTCGACGCCCGGCATCTGCGTTATGCGCTGATCGGCGGGTGCCTGACCCTGGCTGCGCCCCATGTCCTGGCCTACAGCGCCGTGACCCGGATCGGTTCGGGCCTGCTAGGCATCGTCTATACCCTGCCGCCGATCGTCACCTACGCCATGATGCTGGCCCTGCGGCGCGAGCGGTTCGAGGCGATGCGGGCCGCCGGCATCGCGCTCGGCCTGATCGGCGCCGTGCTGATTGTCGGCCTGCGCGGCGGGCTGCCCGATCCGGCGATGTGGTCGTGGATGCTGGCGGCGCTGGGCGTGCCGGTGCTGCTGGCGATGGGCAACGTCTATCGCACGGTCGATTGGCCGGTCGGCGCCTCGGGGCAGGCGCTGGCGGCGGCGACGCTGCTGGGATCGAGCGCGATCTTGGCGGCGGCGGCGCTGGCGGGCGGCCATCCGATCCATCGCCCGGGCCTCGACGATTGGCCGATCGCGGCCGTGGTCCTGCTGACCGGTCTCGGCTATCTGCTCTATTTCGAATTGCAGCGCGTGGCGGGACCGGTCTATCTCAGCTTCATCGGCTATCTGATGATCCTGGTCGGGGTCGGTTTCGGGCACGCCGTCTGGGACGAACGCCTGCCGCCGCTGACCTGGCTTGCGATCGGCGTCATCGCCGCTGGGCTGCTGCTGGTCAATCGGCGGAAGCCGTCCGCGGCCTGATCATGCCCAGCGGCGCCGGGGCGACGCCGATCTCGACCGGCAGTCGCGCCAGGATGTCGCCGTCGAGTTGGACGGGCTCGTCGAGCGGCCCTTCGATCGTCAGGCGCTCGACCGTCAGCGCCGAGACTCCCGGCCAGTGATCGAGCCGTTTGAGCATCAGGCCGATGATCGACCAGAAAAGCGCGAGCCGCCCGCTCGAATCGGCCGTTACCAACCGCAATTCCGGCCGTTCGGGCGATGCCAATCGGCTGATCACGAACGGCCCGCCATAGCGTCCGGACTTGGCGGCCACGGCCGAGCCGACCGTCATGACCCGGTCGTTCAGCCGGACGCGATAGGTTCGGCCCCGCCAGCCGACGACCCTGATGACCGCATCGCAAACATAGGCCGCGGGACCAAGCATGCGTTTTACCCGCGGCGAGACATGGGCCACGACATGAGCATCGAAACCCACCCCGGCCATCAAGGCGAAGGCACGGCCATTGGCGATTCCGGGCCAGAACGGGCGAATCGGGCCCAGCGCCAAAGTATCGGCGATCGACTCGGGATCGCGCTTCTGGCCGATCTCGAAACTCAGCGCATTGGCGGTGCCGATCGGCATCAGCCCAAAGGGCATGGCACCGCCGATCAGCCCGTTGACGACCTCGTTGACGGTGCCGTCGCCGCCGGCGGCGACGACGGCATCGAACCCCTCGTTCCGCGCCTGCCGCGCTCGGTCCGTGGCGTCGCCGGGACCGGAGGTGACGTGGATCGAAATCGGGCAGCCGCGCGCTATCAGCGCGGCGGACGCGGCTTCGAACAGCCGGCGTCCGCTTCCCCCGCCCGAGGTCGGATTGCGGATCACCAGCAATCGCCGCGCCATGCGGCTTTCTCGCCCATCGGACGGCCGCGGGCAAGCGGGCTGGAAATGGCGGCGCCGATCGGCGATGGTGGGCGGCCGATGATCGAACTGATGATCGAATGCTGGTCCTATCCCGACGGACGCTCCGATTTCCTGTGGTCGGTGTGGCGCGAGGGCCATCGCCTGCAGATGGGCGGCAAGCACGCAAGCGTCGAGGCCGCCGAGGCCGAAGGCCTGGCCTTCTGCCGCAAGGCCCTCGGCCGACCGCCCGATCGCGTGACGCGCTTGTGATCTCGAGTCGCGCTTCGTGCCCCAGCTTGCCTCGGCTGCGCCGTGAGTGATCGGGCGCTGATCGCAGCCGCGGAGTTGGCCAAGGTCGGGCGGCTGGACGAGGCGGCGGCGGCGGCGCGCGATCTGGCGCGGGCCGGCGATGCGCGCGCGACCCAGCTTTGGCACCATGTCGAGACTTCGCGCGGCGACGACATGGGATCGTTGGCGGCCGCAAGCCTATGGACCGAACAGCGCCCACGGGCGGCCGAGGCCTGGTGCGCCCTGGCCGCGGCCAGGCAGGCGATCGGAGTCGATGCCGAGGTCGCGCTTGCGCGGGCGCTGGCGATCGATCCGGACTGCCGCCATGCCTTGCACATGATGGCCGATCGCCATTTCGATGCGGGTCGACCGGCCGACGCCGAACCGTTCTATCGGCGCGTCGCCGAAGCCGCCGAAGACGAACCCGCCGGACGGGCGCGGATTCGTCTGTCGCTGTGCCGCCAAGCGGCCGGGCGGCCGCAAGAGGAGCTGGCCGAACTCGATCACGCCATGCGCCTGCTCGGCAGCCATCCCGATTTGCAAGTCTCGGCCGGAATGGCGCTGACGGCCATCGGACAGCACGACATGGCCGAGGCGCGGTTTCGTGCTGCCCTCGACTCGAATCGCGACCTGATCGAGGCGCGGGTCGGGTTGGGCATAGCGTTGGTCAATCAGGAACGTTTTGCCGCCGCTGTCCCCGAGTTGGAGCACGCACTCGAAGCCGCTCCCGGGAATCCGACCGCGCGCTACTACTTGGCGGTGGCGCTGGGCTCGATCGAGCGATACCGGGAGTCGCTCGACCAAGTTTCCGCGGTGCTGCGGGCCAACCCGGACGACGTGCCGGCCCTGGTATGGGCCGGCCATTGCTGCCTTCAATTGAAGCGTGCCGACGAGGGAAAACGGCACTTCGGTCGGGCGCTGGAGCTGAATCCGGAAGATCGGCCGGTCCGGCTTCGTATCGCACGGTCTTGGGAGCAAGGACAGGCTCCCGAGGAAGTGGCGGCGATCCTGGCTCCTTGGTTGGCAAGGCATCCCGACGACGACGAGGCCTTGATCGCGCTGGCCAATGCAAGGATCCAGGCCTGCGACTGGACCGACTACGAAGCGACCAAAGGAAAAATCGTCGCGGCGGTGGACCGGGTCGCCGGATTGCTGGAACGGAGTCGAATCGGATTGGCGGCGGCGATGGACATGGCCAAGCTGCTAGCGACCTATGGCGTCGATTACGGTCCGGCGATGACGCTGGCCCGCGCCTTGGCGAACGCCATCGCAGCGCCGCGCGCGGCCGATAGGGCGGCGATACGCTTCGGGTCGCGTCCGTCGGGCAAGATTCGAATCGCCTATCTGGTGGCCGCGGCGGTGTGGCACTCGACCCAGCTGGCGGTCAAGAACCTGGCCGAACGCCATGATCGGTCGCGTTTCGAGGTCGGCTGCTACGTCTTGCGGCGCAAGAAGGACCCTCATGGCGATGGGCGCTTTGCCGAGCGTTTCGCCGCGGCCTTCGACCGCTTCGCCTATCTCGACGACGTTGCCGAAGCCGAGGCGGCGGCGCGCATTCGCGGCGATGGCATCGACATCGTCGTCGAGATGCACGGGCTGCACACCGAGACCGGACTCTATCTTCTGGCCAGGCGCGTGGCGCCGATCCAGTGCCACTATTACGGCTGGGCCTATTCGACCGGGGCCGATTGGGTGGACTACTTGCTGGTCGATCGGGTCTACATGCCGCCTCGGCTCGCCGTGCAGTGCAGCGAAAAGACCGTCTACCTTCCCGACAGTTTCATGGCGCCGACCCTGGGGACGATGTCGGACAAGCCGTTGACCCGCGCCCAACTCGATCTGCCGGAAGGCGCTTTCGTGTTCTGCGACTTCAACCATCCTTGGAAGCACGAACCGGAGACGTTCGCGCAGTGGATGGCACTGCTGCGCGACGTGCCCGGTTCGGTGCTGTGGCTGGGAACGTGGCGGGGCGACGCCAAGCGCAATTTGTTGGCCGAGGCCAAGCGCGCCGGCATCGACCCGGCACGTCTGGTTTTTGCGCCCATCGCCGACCATCCCGACCATTTGCGGCGGCTAACGTTGGCCGACTTAGCGCTCGACAATCTTCATACCCAGGGCGGGGTGACGACCCAGGACGCGCTTTACGCCGGCCTGCCGGTGCTGACGGCGGTGGGCGTGGCGAACACGCCATCGGCTCGTCTAGGCGCGTCCCTGATCTCGGCTGCGGGTCTGCCCGAACTGATCGCGGCCGGCCGGTCCGACTATGCCGCCAAGGCCCTGGCCTTGGCGCGCGATCGCGGGCGGCTGGCCGCACTGCGGCGGCGCCTGGTCGAATCTAGGGCTACGGCGCCCTTGTTCGACATCGCCGGCGCGACCCGATCGCTCGAGGCCGCCTATACGGGCATGGTCGAACGCTGGCGCGCGGGGCTGCCGCCCGAGTCCTTTGCGGTCGATCGATCGCCATGAGCGGCAGCGAACTTGTGCAGGCGGTCTCGCTGATCCGGGAGGGCGATTTCGCGCAGGCCGCCGCCCTGCTGCGCCAAGCCATCCGCGACGGCGGGATCGATCCACGCGTCGCCGGATTGCTGTACGGGCTGGAACGGCAGCGCGGCGATACCGAAGCGGCGCGCGCGGCTGCGGCGCGCTGGACCGACCTGGCGCCGGCCTCGGCCGAGGCTTGGACCGAGCGCGGAACAATTGAATCGATCGCGGGCGGAGACGCCGAGACCTGCTGGCGCAAGGCGCTGGCGTTGGAGCCTGACCGGCGCGACGCCGCCCTGGGCCTTGGTCTTCGGTTGCAGGCGCGCGGCGAGCATGAGGCCGCGCTGGCGCTGTGGGCCAAACTGGAACCCGAAGCGGCGCTGGCGGTATCGGCAGGGTATTCGCTGCTGGCGCTCGGCCGTTCGGTCGAGGCCGAAGCCGAATTCCGCCGCGGGCAAAAGCTGGGCGCCGACGATGAGGTGGCGTGGCTCGGCCTCGGCATCGCGCTCGCCAATCAGCGCCGCGGCCACCAGGCCCTCGAGGCCTTGGCCCGGGCGTTGGCGCGCGAGCCGAAAAACGACTCCGCTCTCTACTACCAGTCGGTCGCTTACGATCAGATCGGGCAAGTCGAGCAGGCCCTGGCTTCGGCCGAGGCCACGATCGCCGCCAATCCCAGGCACTTCGCGGCGATGGTATGGGCCGGGCATTGCTGCCTTCACCTCGGTCGCCAAGCGGAGGCCGAGGTACATTTCCGGCACGCAACCGAAGGCCGTCCCTATGACCGCGCCGTGCAGCTAAGCATCGCCCAGGCCTGGGATCACGGACAGGACGCCTCGCGGGTGTTGGAGGCCCTGGCACCCGTCCTTGCCGCCGATCCGAACGATCATGCCGCGTTGATTTCGGCCAGCGAGGCCTGCGTGCGCGGCTGCCAATTCGCGCAATACGAAGCGATGCGCACGCGGCTGATCGAGGGCGTTCCGGGCATGGCCGAAGCGGTGCGCTTGGGCGCGCTCGGCTTGAACAACGCGATGGACGGCTTGACCCAATTGGTCAGTTTCGGTGCGCCCTATGGCGCCCTGGTCGGTCTGGCGACGGCGATTTCCGAACGCATCGGCCGGCCCGGCGCCGAAGATCGCGCCGCGCATCGCCAATTTGCGGTCCACGGCCGCGGGCGCATCCGTATTGCCTACATCTCCGCGACCGCGACATTCCATTCCACGCAGCTCTTGGTGCGCAACCTTGCTCGACGGCATGACCGGGAGCGGTTCGAGGTCTATGGCTATGCCGTGCATCGCCGGCCCGATCTTTATGGCGACGGGCGATTTGCGGAAACCTTCGCGGCCGCGTTCGACCGCTTTCGGTTCTTGGACGATCTCGACGAGATCGCGGCGGCAGAAAGCATCCGTCGGGACGGCATCGATATCGCCATCGAAATGCAAGGCCTGCACGCGGAGACCGGCATGCATTTGCTGGCGCGTCGCGTGGCGCCGGTACAATGCCATTATGCCGGTTACTGCATTTCGACCGGCGCGGATTACGTCGATTATCTGCTGCTCGACGATGTCTTCATGCCGCCTCGCCATGCGCGCCTTTGCCGGGAGCATGTCGTGCTGCTGCCGGACTGCTTCGCCGCCGCCAGTGCCGGGGCAATCGATCCCTCGCCGGTGATGCGGCCCGATTTTGGCCTGCCCGAGGACGGCTTCGTATTTGCGGCTTTCAATCATCCTTGGAAGCTCGATCCCGAGACGTTCGATCTGTGGATGTCGTTGCTGGTCGAACTGCCCGGATCGGTGTTGTGGCTGGGGGCGTGGCGCAAGGACGCGATCGCGGCGATGGCGCGCGAGGCCGAAGCCCGTGGTGTCGACCGCCGGCGGCTGGTGGTGGCGAAACTCGCTACCCATCACGGCCATCTCCGGCGGCTGTCGCTGGCCGATTTGGCGCTCGACACGGGGTATACCCAGGGCGGCGTCACCACCATGGATGCGCTTTGGGCCGGGCTGCCGGTTCTGACCGCGATCGATCTGGCCGACTCGCCGCACGCCCGTTATGGCGCCTCGATCCTGCGTGCGGCCGAATTGGGCGAGCTGGTGGCGGCGGACCGCGGCGACTATCGGCGGATTGCGCTCGAGCTGGCGCGAAATCCCGGCCGAATGGCCGAGTTGCGGGGGCGCCTGCAGGCAAGGCGGGGCCTGGCGCCTCTGTTCGACCTGGAGCGTTCGGCCCGGCACCTCGAGCAGGCCTATTCACGAATGGTTGAACGCTGGCGGGAAGGCAAGGCGCCGCAAGGCTTTGCGGTCGAACCGCTGCCGCCGCGCACGGCCTCATGGAGCGATCCCGCGGACTAATTGCGCCCCATCGCCGTTCCCCTATAGTGCGCCCGCCATGATCGAACGCGTCATCTCGGTTCCGGCTCAGCCGTTCCACGACCAAAGACCCGGAACTTCGGGACTGCGCAAGCGAACCGCAATCTTCTCCCAGCCGCACTATCTCGAACTCTATCTCCAAGCGGTGATCGACGCGCTCGGCAATCTGCGCGGCAAGACCGTGGTGATCGGCGGTGACGGCCGCTACCACAACCGTCCGGCGATCGAGACCGCGATCCGCATGCTGTCCGCGGCCGAGGTCAGCCGCGTCCTGGTCGGGCGCGACGGGTTGATGTCGACCCCGGCCTTGTCGCTGATGGTGCGGGCGAAGAACGCCTATGCCGGGCTGCTGTTCACCGCCAGCCACAATCCCGGCGGCCCGCAGGGCGATTTCGGCGTCAAGCTCAACCTCGGCAACGGCGCGCCGGCGCCGGAACGCGTGACCGAGGCGATATTTCAACACAGTCGGCGGCTGACCGGATATCGCACGCTGGACCGCGTTGCGATCGATCTGGCCAAGCCCGGCGCGCAGCTCTGCTTCGAGACCCTGGTCGAAGTGGTCGACCCGGTGACCGACTATGCGCGGGCGATGGAGAAGCTGTTCGACTTCGCCGCGCTCGAAAAGTTGATCGGCTCGCGCGATTTCCGCTTTCGTTTCGATGCCATGAACGCCGTCACCGGGCCCTATGCCCGGGAGATCTTCGAGAACCGCCTGCGCGCGCCGGTCGGCAGCGTCGTCAACGCGGTTCCGCTGGAGGATTTCGGCGGGCTTCACCCCGATCCGGGGCCGAGCTATGCCAAGGACCTGTTCGCCGCCATGGCCGAGGATACCGGCCCCGATTTCGGCGCCGCTTCGGACGGCGATGGCGATCGGCACGTCGTATTGGGTCGGGACCTGGCGGTGGCGCCTTCGGACAGCATCGCCATCCTGGCCGCCAATCATCAGGCCGCGCCCGGCTATGCCAAGCGGGTCAACGGCGTGGCGCGGTCGATGCCGACCAGCCGCGCGCTCGACGCCGTGGCCAAGCATTTGGGCGTGCCCTGCTACGAGACGCCGACCGGTTGGAAGTATTTCACCAGCCTGCTCGATTCCGGCCGCATCGTCCTGTGCGGCGAGGAAAGCGCCGGCGCCGGTTCCGACCATGCCCGCGAGAAGGACGGATTGTGGGCGGTGCTCTATTGGCTCAATATCCTAGCGGTACGGCGGATGTCAGTCGGCGCGCTGGTGCGGACGCATTGGCGGGCGTTCGGGCGTCATGCCTTTCAGCGTTTGGACTATGTCGGCCTGGAGGAAGACGGGGCGCGAGCCATGATGCAGGACCTGCGTGCGCGGCTGCGCGACATAGAGGGCCGGCGCGTGCATGGGCTGCTGATCGACACCGCCGACGAGTATTCCTATGTCGACCCGGTCGACGGCACCACCGCCGATCGCCAGGGCATCCGCATCGTCACCGCCGATCACGCCCGCATCGTCTATCGCCTGTCCGGCACCGGCACCAGCGGCGAGACCCTGCGGATATATGTCGAACGCCTGGTGCGGGAGGGAGACATGCTTGATGCCTCGGCCGGCAGGCTGGTCGCGGGGCTGCCGGGCGCGGCCGCGCTTCTGGCCGACATACCCCGCTATACCGGACGGAGCGCGCCCGATGTCGTCAGCTAGGACCCTGCCGCTGCGCGAAGTCGAGCAGTGCCGCCGGGCGCTGTCGGCGCATCGTTTGCGCATGAGCGAGACAGTCTTGCTGGATCTGTTCGCGGCCGATTCGGATCGCTTCCGGCGACTGTCCTGGCGCGCTGGGCCATTGACGCTCGATCTGTCGAAAATGCCGATGACCGACCGCACCGTCGCACTGCTGCTCGATTTGGCAGCGGCGGCTGGGATCGACCAGGCGCGGCGCGACATGTTCGAGGGCAAGGCGGTCAACGTCACCGAACGGCGCGCCGCCTGGCATGTCGCCTTGCGCGGCGGCGCCGATCGGCCGGCGCCCGAGGTCGATGCCGCGCGCGAGGCCATGCTGCGCTTCGCGGCCGGGGTGCGGGCCGACGCCAAGGTCACCGACGTGGTCCATATCGGCATCGGCGGATCGCTGCTGGGCCCGACCTTGGCGGTCGACGCGCTGACCGCCTATGCCGACGGGCCCCGCATCCATTGGCTGGGATCGGTCGACGGCGGCACGGTCGCTCAATTGATGCGCAAGCTCGATCCGGCCCGCACGCTGGCGATCGTCGCCTCCAAGTCCTTCACCACCCAGGAGACCCTGGTCAACGCCAAGGCCATGCGCGGCTGGTTCGGCGCCGATGCCCAGAGCCGGATGGTGGCGGTGACCGCCCGGCCGGACCGCGCGCACGACGCTGGTTACGGCACGGACCGCATCCTGCCCTTCGCCGAATGGGTCGGTGGACGGTTCAGCCTGTGGTCCGCGGTCGGCGTGCCGATCGCCATTGCCATCGGTCCCGAGCGCTTCCGCGAAATGCTGACCGGTGCGGCGGCGCTGGATCGGCATTTCCGCGAAGCGCCGGCGGACAAGAACCTGCCCTTGCTGCATGGCCTGGCGTGGCTTTGGAACACGGCTTTCGGCAGCTCGGGCGCGGTGGCGGTGTTGCCCTATGACCGCCGGCTGGCGCGGCTGGTCGATCATCTTCAGCAGCTGGTGATGGAGAGCCTCGGCAAGAGCGTCGATCGCGAAGGCCACCCGGTCGAATTGCCGACCGCGCCGGTGGTCTTCGGCCAGGCCGGCACCGACGGTCAGCACGCCTTCATGCAAGTCATACACCAGGGGCCGCGCACCATCCCGGTCGAGTTCATCGCCGCGATCACGCCCGAACACGACCTGATCGACCACCACCGCCACTTGCTGGCCAATTGCTTCGCCCAAGGCGCCGTGCTGATGCGCGGCCTGTCGGCCAGCCAGGCAATAGCCGATCTGCGGGCGCGGGGCTTCGACGAGGCCACCGCTCGCAGCCTGGTGCCGCATGTCGTCTGCCCGGGCAACCGGCCATCGAGCACGATCTTGGTCGAGCGCATCGATCCGGCCGGGCTTGGGGCGCTGATCGCGTTCTACGAGCACAGCGCGTTCGCCCAGGGCGTGGTGCTGGGCATCAATCCCTTCGATCAATGGGGAGTCGAGCGCGGCAAGCGCGTCGCCGCGGAAGTTCTGGCTGGGCACGCCTCCGACCCTTCGACCGCAGGATTGTTGGCCGCCACCGGACTCGATCGGCCGCGCTGAAGCGGCTCTTTGCAGCCGATAGCGAATTGTGTAGGGTCCTGCCGTCATGTCTTTCGAAGCAGGCCAGAAGGCACTGAAGCGAGGCGATCATGCCGCTGCGGCGGCGGAATTCGCCGCTGCGGCCGAAGGAGGCGATGCGCAATCGCAATATTTCCTCGGCCTGCTATATGGCAATGGCGACGGTGTCCCGACCGACCTCGCCCGCGCCCGCGAGTTATTCCAGAAAGCCGCCGAAGCCGGATCGGTCGAGGCCCAATACAGCCTTGGCGTCATCTATGCCGAAGGCCGTGGCGTCAGCGCCAACAAGGCCGAGGCCGCCTATTGGTACGGCAAGGCGGCGGAGAAGGGCTACGCCCCGGCGCAGAACAATTTGGGCAGCCTGTACGAGGCCGGCGAGGGCGTGACCCGCGACTATCTCAAGGCGGTCGAGCTTTACGGGCAGGCCGCCGCTCAGGGTTTCACCGTGGCCTATTTCAATTTGGCGCTGATGTGCGATGGCGGCATCGGCATGGAACGCGATTACGACAAGGCCGCGCAGCTTTATGGGGTTGCGGCAAAGGCGGGCCTCGACGAGGCGCAGTACAATCTCGGCCTGCTCTATTCTTCGGGGCAGGGCGTTCCGTTCGATCTCGACGCCGCCCAAATGTGGCTGGAAAAGGCCGCCAGCCAGGGGCATGGCGGGGCGGTCGAGGTGCTCAAGAAATTGCGTGCCAACATGGCGCGGCATCTGGGATCTGCCGGCTAAGCGGAATCCTGTTAACATATTGAATTGGTTGAATTTTGACGACTCGGTGCGGGGTGGCACCGGGCTTGCAGCAGTTCTGGGCAAAATCAGTCCAGGAGTTCGCAAACCCCATGTCCCGGTCTCCCGATATCGACTTGAAAACCAGCCCGATCAAAGGGTTGGACGCGATGTCGCGACCCGGAAGCAAGCGGCAAGTCCTGCCTTGCATGGCGGTTTTCGGCCTTCACCCGGCAGAAATTGCCGGGGTTTGAGGAGCGCGGAGGAGAGCCGCCATGTCGATCAACGGAATTCTGAACACTTCGATTTCGGGCCTGCTGACCAGCCAGGAAGCCCTGCGCAACACCTCGGTCAACATCACCAACGTCAATACGCCGGGCTATGTGCGCAAGGTCATCCAGCAGCGCACCCAGGTCGTCGCCAATGGTACGGGCGGCGTCGAAATCGCCTCCATCCAGCGCAACATCGATGCCTTCCTCGAGCGCGAATCGCGCTTGGGTTCGGCCCAGGCAGAACGCTACAAGGAAATGAGCGCGCTGCACGCCGCCCTGCAGGGTTCGCTCGGCAGCCCCGATCTCGCCACCGGGCTGGGCGGACGCCTCAACGCCATCTTCACCTCGCTGTCCGATCTCGGCATCGAGCCCGACGCCGCCGTGCGGCGCTTTGCGGTGATCGACGATCTCAAGTCCTGGGGCAACGAGGTCACCCGCCTGGCGACCGAAATTCAAAGCTATCGAGCCGACGCCGAAGCGCGCGTCGCCGACTACACGCTGACCATCAACGAGGAACTGCACAAGATCCACCAGCTGTCGCTGTCGATCGTCCGCGCCAAGGGCAGCGGCCAGGAAACCTCCGCGATCGAGGAAGAGCGCGCCCGTTCGATCGCCGAGGTGGCCAAGTACATCGACATCCGCGTGATCGAAAAGGACAACGGCTTCGTGACGGTCGACACCGTCTCGGGCATTACCCTGGTCGACGAGATCGAACGCAACCTGGTCTACACCCAGACCTCGACCGTCACCTCGGCCAGCCGCTTCAGCCAGATCTCGGTCAACAAAGTCAACCCGGTCAGCGGCGTCGTCGCAACGACCGGCCAGGCGCTCGATCCGGTGCTCTACGGCGGCGCGCTGCGCGGCCTGCTCGACATGCGCGACACCGTGCTGCCCAACGCCGCAGCCCAGCTCGGCGAGTTGGCCCGGCGCGTGGTCGACAAGCTGAACGAAGTGCACAACGACAACGTCGCCATGCCGCCGCCGACTTCGCTCGCCGGTCGCAATACCGGTCTGCTCGGTACCGGGCCGCACAACTTCACCGGCACCGCCAATTTCACGTTGATCAACACCACCTCGGGGGCGGTGGCACGCAACGTTCAGGTCAACTTTACCGCCGGCACCTACGCGATCAACGGCGGCGCCGCGACCGCCTTCTCGGGCACGACGCTGTCCGCGGTGGTGTCGGACATCAACACCGCGTTGGGCGCCAACGGCTCGCTGACCTTCTCGGCCGGCGTGATGACCATGACCGGCAGCAACGGCAATGGCGCCGCCATCAGCCAGGATGCGACCACGCCGTCGAGCCGAGGCGGGCGCGGGTTTTCGCATTTCTTCGGCATGAACGACCTGATGCAGGCCAACGTGGCGCCGCATTTCGATACCGGCGTGGCCTCGGGCGATACCCACGGCTTCACCGCCGGCGGGACGATCAGCTTCGAAGTGCGCGGACCCAACAACGAAGTGCCGAGCACCTACACCTACACCGTCGCCGCCGGCACCTATGCCAACATCGTCACCGCGCTCAACACCAACCTCGGCACCTATGCCACCTTTTCGCTGGGCACCAACGGCAACCTGGTGATGACGCCGACCAGCAGCTACTCGAAATACAAGATCCAGGTCACCAACGACACTACCGCCGCCGGCGCCACCAACGTGACGATGTCGGACTTCTTCGGCATCGGCCCAAAGTACCAGGCCAACGCCGCGCTGTCGGTCGACGTCGTCGGCCGGATCGGCGGATCCACCACCCAGACCGGCAACAACGCGTTGCTGGCGGTCGGCAATGTGCGGTCGACCACGGTCGGCCAGACCGCGACCGGCGCCGCCGACTCGAACGGCGTCACCGACTTCATCGCCATGTCGATCGGCACCACCAGCTTCGCCGCCGCCGGCGATCTGTCCTCGACCAGCGCGTCGCTGGCCGACTACACCGGCGCCATGCTGCAGCGCGTCGCGCTCAACGCCCAGACCGCCAAGAGCTTCCAAGAACACCGCGTCGCGCTGTTCGACGAGATCTCGGCCCGCCGTTCGGCCGCCTCGGGCGTCAACCTCGACGAGGAGCTGTCCAACATCGTCGTCTTCCAGAACGCCTACAACGCCTCCGCGCGCATGATGACCACGGCGCGCGAGATGTACGACACCCTGTTGGCCCTGACCGGCCCGTAATCGATCGGGAGTAGCCGCCATGCCCTTCAGCCGCGTCTCGACGCTGTCGACCCACACCACGCTGTTGAGCGGACTGCTCAACAACCAGAACGATGTCTTCATTCGCCAGCAGCAGGTGACGACCGGTCTCAAAGCGCCCGACTTCGCCGGCATCGCCCGCGACGTCGCGCCGCTGACTTCGGCCAAGGCCAACGCCGCCTCGATCGAGCATTACCAGCGCAACATCAACGAGCTCGACCGCCGCCTCAAGCTCTACGCCACCACCCTCGATCAGATGCGGGATATCCAGATGGAGCTGCGCACCGCGGTGATGAACGCCCGCGGCAGCCGCGACGGCAGCGGCCTGGCGGCGACGGTCGATCGCCTCTACGAGGCCTATGCCGGCCTGCTCAACACCCAGGACAACGGGCGCTACATTTTCGGCGGCACCAAATCGACCACGGCGCCGATCTCGCAGGTCACCGCCTCGGGGTTCCAGGCGCTGGCGACCTCGGGCGGCGTGTTCGCCAACGACACCAACGCGCTCAAGATGCAGGTCGACGACACGCTCAACATCGACTTTGGCATCAACGCCTCGAGTTTCGCCACCGACACCATGGATCTGTTCCATCAGCTGATGAACTACGACGGCGGCACCGTGCCGGCCGGTCCGCCGGCGCCGCCGGCGGCTGCCTCGCCGGCCGCGGCCTTCGGCACCCCGTTGGCCGACAACCAGATCGCGTTTCTCGACCACATCCTGACCAACGTCCGTTCGCTCAACATCTTCGACGACACCGACCAGAAGATCACCAATAACGGCCTCAACCAGCGCCGCATCACCGAAACCATGAACCGCCACGAGGCGCGATTGGTGACGATGCGGTCCTTCATCGGCAACATCCAGGACGTCGATGCCGCCGAAGCTGTGAGCAGGCTCAACCTCGATCAAGTGTCGCTGCAGGCCTCGATGCAGGTGATGGCGCGGGTCGGACAATTGTCGCTGCTGCAGTTCATCTGATCCGCCGCAGTTAGGTGAGCAATCTCGCCATCGGCCTGGAGCTTCTGAAGGCGCTGTCCCCGGCCGATCCGGTTCGACCGAAACCGGCGCCGTTCGTTTGGCCGCCGCCGATGACGGCGCAACCGGGGGCGGCACGGGACGTCCTCGTCTCTCCCCGAGCTGAGGACGCCGAGTCGGCCGTGCCCGCCGACCCCGCTGGTCCGGTGCCGCTTCCGCCGGCGCCGCCACTGCCGGCCGAGAGCGAACGCAAGGAACCGTCCTGGCCGCCTGAAGTCGCATCGACCGGGCCGCGATCGCCCCTGCTGCGATCCGTGCTCAAGGGTAGCGAGAGCAAGGATCACGGCCTGCTGCCTGAACCGCCGCCAGGCCGGCCGCATTTGCCTCCGGTCTTGCGCGCGACCCTGGCCGGTAACAGCCTGCGCGCCGTGCCCAGCCTGGTGGAGGCCTGGTCGCAAGCCGTGGCCGGCGGCATGCAGGCGGTCGCGGCGTACGAAAAAGGCAAGGCCACGTCGGAAGCGAGCGACAGCGGATGGCTGCCGCCGGCGTCCTTGTCGACACCCGCCTCGGCCAACATCCTGCCGGCGCTCAAACCGCCTGGTCCGATTCGTGACACGTCGGCCATCGAGGCATCGATCGCGGCATCTCAAGCATCGGTGTCGCTGGTCGCATGCACAAGCGTTCCGGTGCCGCCCGAAGCTGCATGTCCGCTCGCGGTCGAAGCCTCGCCGAGAGCGTGCAATTCGAGCCTGCCGCCCTTGCTTCAAGTCCTGTTGGCCGGCACCGCCCAACAGCCGCGGCGCGAGCCCGCGATCGTCAAACGACCTGCCGAAAAGCGACTGGACGATCGACGCAACCGCCGGCGCTGAAGATCAGGAATCGAGCGGCCAGATCGGCCGCCGGAGCTTCCCGTAGGAAAAGCGACGATAGTCGGGGCTGCAAAGCGCGCCGGAATCGACCACGATCACGGCGCGGGCGGTGGGCTGGTAGGCGGCGCGGAAATGCTGCGCCGATTTGACCGCGACCGTGTCCAGGGAGCCGGGCTCGACGCCGAACAGGCGGAAGACGTTGCGGTCGGTGATCTGGACGCGGTGGCTGGCGACGACCACTCGTACGCCGCCGATGCGGATCAAGGCGCTATCGCCGAGCGAAATCGGCAGACCTTTCCACATCGGACCTTCGCAGACGAAGGTTCCTTCCGACAGCTTTTCGACGACCGCCGCGACCGAGAGCGGTTCCCCAAAGCTGGGATCGATCTTGCCGCCGAGGCGGAGGTCGATCGTCGCCCCTTGGCCGGCGGCGCGGCAGGCGGCCACACAAGCGGGATCGGCGATGCTGGCCAAGGCGGCGTTTTCAAGCTTGGCCTCGATCATGGCGCCCAGCAGGCGCGTGGCGTCGCCATAGGCGCCGCCGCCCGGATTGTCGGTCATGTCGGCCAGAACCGTCGGCCGGCCCGAACCCTGATGACGTTTCGCCTCGGCCACGGCATCGGCGACAGGAACCAGGCGCACCGTGGTCTCCTCCCGGGTTCGGTACATGTCGTCGGCCAATTCGTCGGCGATGCGGCGGCAGGCGACAGGGTCGCCGCCGCTGACCGCGACCGAGGGTCCGACTTCGGCGAAGTCGGCCCAGGCGAAGCCGGCGTGCAGGCTGACGACGTCGACCCCGGGTTTGCCCTCCGCGCCGGCAGCGCGCGCCAGCATGCGGGGCATGATCGCGCCCGGCGTGGTGGTGCGGCCGTGGTCGAATCCGTCCAAGGTCGCGCGGCGGGCGACATGGCAGCGCGGCCGTTCGCCCGATGCCAGCCAGCGATCGACCAGCGCCGCCGCCTGGCCGGCGCGTTCGTGCTGGTCGACATGGGGATAGGTGCGATACGCGATCAGCGCATTGGCCGCGGCGGCCATGCGGTCGGTGACGTTGGCGTGCAAATCGAGCGTGGCGACGATCGGCGTGCGCTCGCCCAACAGCGCACGCAGCTCCGACAGCAACTCGCCCTCGGCGTCGTCGCACTCCTCGGTCATCATCGCCCCGTGCAAGGCCAGGACGACAGCGTCCGGCTTGCGTTCGGCCGCGGCCATGACCTTGCCCTTGAGATAGCCCCAGCAGGACGTCTCCACTTTGCCCGAGGGCGTGGCATTGGCGGCGATCGGGTGGTCAAGCGTCCACCCGAAGCGCGGCGCGGCCTCGAGCAAGGCGCCGATCTCGGTGCTGGTGCCCTTGAAATGCCCCGGGATCGCGTCGCCCTCGAGCAGATAGCGCGCGCGATAGGATTCGAGCGTGGTCGGCAGGCGCGAAAAGCCGTTGGTCTCGTGCATGATCTGGGCGATCAGGACGCGGGTCATGTCACCGATCCTTGCCCAGCGGCACGCCGCCCTCGCCGATGTCCCACCAGATTCCGGCCATCATCGCCAAGCCCTCGCGCAGGATCGGGCCCAGCACGTGCTCGTTGGGGGCGTGCTGCGAGCAGCTGGCATAGGAATGCGGTACCCAGATCGTCGGCAGGCCGAGGACATCGGCGAAGACGTCATTGGGCAGCGAGCCGCCGAGATTGGGCAGCATGGCGGGCTTGCGGCCGGTGGTGCGCTCGACAGAGGCGGCAGCGAACTGGGCGATGGGGTGATCGGGATCGAGTCGCGTCGCCTTGAAGAAGCCGTGACCGGCCGCGGTCACCTTGACCGGCAGTCCTTGCGCATCGAAATGGCGCTGCAGCGCTGGCAGGAAGGCCGCCGGGTCGGTGTCGATTGTGTAGCGAATCTGGCAATGGGCCGAGGCGCGCGGCGGCACGGCATTGACCGGGCGCTCGGGATTGCCGGTGCGGAAGGCCAGCACCTCGAAGGTGTTCCAGCCGAATACCTTTTCCGCTGCGGTCAAGCCGGGCTCGCCCCACCAATGATCGATCTGCGGGCCTTCGGGGCCGCCATCGACCGGCAGGTCGTGAATCGCGTTGCGTACCGAATTGGGCATGGCACGCGGCTTGAGATCGGGCAGCAACACCTTGCCCTTGACATCGATCACGCTGGCAATGGCGTGGGCCAAGAGCACGCCGGGGTTGGCCAGCAGCCCGCCCCAATTGCCCGAGTGATGCCCGCCCGGGCGCAGGTCGATGGTCAGATCGAAGTTCAACGCACCGCGCGTGCCCATGTAGATCGTCGGCCGGTCGGGCGTCAGCCGCGGCCCGTCCGAGGCCACCAGGAAATCGGCCTTGAGCAGGTCGCGGTGCAGCTCGGCCACTTCGCGCAGGCCGGGCGAGCCGATCTCCTCGCCGACCTCGATCAGGGCGACGACGTTGAATCCGAGCCGGCCGCGGGTCTCGATCACCGCCTGCATCGCCGCCAGGTTGATCGAATGCTGGCCCTTGTTGTCGGCGGTGCCGCGGCCGTAATAGCGATCGCCCTCGCGCTTCAGCACCCAGGGCGACAGGCCCTGGCGCCATTGCTCGTCGAGGCCGCGGATGACGTCGCCGTGACCGTAAGTAAAGACGGTCGGCAGCTTGGGGTCCTCGACCCGGTGGCCGACCAGCATCGGCGCCTGGGGCGCGGCCGGATTGTCGAGCAGCCGCCAGGTAAAGCCGAGCTTGGCCAGGCTTGGTCCCATCTCCTCGGTCAGGTAGGCGCGCAGCGCCGGCGCCTTGTCGGGTTCCTGCGCGGTCGAGGGAATGGCGACCCGGCGCGCCAGGTCAGCGATGAAGGCGCCGGAATCGAAATGGGCCTCAACTTTGGATATGGCTTGGGCGCGAGTCATGACGGCTCCGTTTCCGAGGGATGAAGGCGGGATTCGAGGATGCGACTGCTCCGGCGTGCTCGGCGCTTGGCGGCGTGTCCGACCCGCTCCGGCATCCCGGCCACGCTGCGGCGCGAGTCGCCGGCCGGGCCGAGGGTCTCGCCGCGGTTCAATTCGAAGCTCACGCCGCGCACCGCGTGCAGCGTGCCTTCGGCCAGCGGAATCTCGACCGAAAGGCCGGAAACGGACAGCAAGTGGGCCATGCGAAAAGCAACTCCTCCCGGCCGGCAGCATAGCAAAATTGAGGCTTGGGTAAGCCCGCAGCCGGGCTATGCTCGGTCCCGGTTCGTAAGGAGTTCGAATTCATGGCGACGATCCCTCTGCTCGACCTGGGTGCAGAGCCTTTTGAACGGGGCGTGATCCATGGTCGGCGCCTGGCGGCCGAAGTCCGGGCGGTGATCGAGACCTATCTGGCGCGCTTTGCGCTGAACGGCCTGTCGGCCGACGAAGCGCGGCGGCGCGGCGCGGCGGCCGCGACCATGATCGGGCGACGCACGCCCGATTACGGCCGCGAGATGGAAGGCATCGCCCAAGGCGCGGGGCTGCCTTTGGCCGATATCGGCCTGCTCAATGCGCGCTACGAGATCAGCTATGGCGTGTTCGGATCGGAGATCCGGACCGCCGCCGGCTCGGCCGATGGCTGTACGGCTTTTGCGCTGATGCCCGAGCACACCAAGTCGGGCGAGGTGACCATCGGCCAGAATTGGGATTGGCTGGAAGGCCTGCGCGGCAATCTGGCGGTGTTGCGGGTGCGTCCCGAGCGGCGCCCGGCCTTTTTGGTGGTGACCCAGGCCGGCATTGCCGGCGGCATGATGGGCCTGAACCAGGCCGGCATCGGCCTAGCTGTCAACGGGCTGACCACGGCCGAGGACGGCAAGCATCCCTCGGATCGCCCGTTCCATGTCCGGGTGCGACAGATCCTGGAAAGCCGCAGCTACGAGGAGGCGCTGAATCAGGTGATCGGCGAGGATCGCACCTGCTCAAGCCATTTCTTGATCGCGCACGCCGAAGAGGAGGCCATGGGCATCGAGGCGGCGCCGCGGCGGGCGCACTATCTGCATCCGACCGACGGCATCTACACCCATGCCAATCACTTCGAGGTCGGGCCCGATGACGGCATGGGCATGGAGCGCCTGGGCGCCAATACGCTGTATCGGCCCCGGCGGTTGGAGCGCCATTTGCGGCGCGCCAACCGCCCGCACGATCTCGCGACCATCCGCGCCGGTCTGACCGATCACTTTTCGGCGCCGCGGGCGATTTGCCGCCACGCCGATCCCGAGGATGTGCCGGCGCGGCGGCTGATCACGGTGGCGTCGGTCGTCCTGCAGTTGAAAAGCCGGACCATGCATGTCAGCGACGGTCCGCCCTGCGACAACGCCTATCAAAGCTTCACGCTCAACTGAGCGCGGAAACATAAAGTGACGACGCGTCAGCCGGCGCTGGGGTCGGCCGCCCTGGTCGCCTGCATGGTGTTGTGGGGGACGTTGATCCCGGCGACCAATTTTCTGTTGGCCTGGTTTGACGCCGTCGGCGTGTCGGTGATCCGCTTCGCGCTGGGCGTCGCCGCGTTGTGGCTGGCGGTGCAGCTGTTCGACCGGGCCTCGACGCCGATACCTTGGAGGAAGAGTTGGGCGCTGGGCCTCGGCATCAGCCTGTTCGCGACCTGCTACACGCTCGGCATCGCCAACGCCAATCCGATCAACGCCGCGGTGATCGCCTCGATCGGCCCGCTGACCACGTCGATCCTGGCTTGGCTGCTTTATCGCACGCCGCCGGCGCCGGGTTTGGGCTTGGCGGTGGTGCTGGCGGTCGGCGGCAGTCTGGTCGTGTCGCTGGGAGGCAAGCTGGGAAGCGACGCGAGTTGGGATTTTCGCGGCGGCGAAATCATGCTGCTGATCGGGCAGGCGATGTGGTCGTGGTATTCGCTGGCCTCGGTGCGCTGGTTGGTGGGCCACAGCCAGCTCCGCATCTCCTATTCGACCATGCTGCCGGCCATGGTCTATCAGGCGCTGCTTTGGGCTTTGCTATGGGCGCTGGGTTGGGCGCGCGGCGCAACTCCGGCCGACCTGCCCGAAGCCGCGTTGTGGGTGTTTCTGGTCATCGGCCCGGTCGTCACCGCGGGCGGAGTCTATTTCTGGAATTTCGGGGCATCGCAGCTGGGCGCGCCGGTTGCCGCGCTGTTTCTCAACCTGATACCGCTGGTCGCGATCGGCATCAGCATGGTCGCGCTGGGCGAGCGCGTAATGACCTATCAAATCCTGGGCGGCGTATTGGTGATCGCCGGCGTGGCGTCGATGCAGATTCGCATGCTCAGCGGAGCAAATCCAAAAGCGGCCCCAGCGAACGCTGGTTGACCGTCCAATTGCCGTCGCGATCGAGACGGATCTTGAACAGCAGCGAAGCCGGCGGCTCCGGCTGGCCGAGGCCGCGCAGGCTGAGCAGCAGTGCGGCGGCCGTGGGCGATCCGCCGGCCAAGCCGACGGCGCGCGCCAGGGCGTCGAACCCCGAAATGCGCAGATCGAGCGCGACCAGCATCTGCAGGGCGGCGCGCGGATCGATCGATATCTTGCCGTCCCCGGCAAGGGCGCTTTGCTCCGAACTCAGGCCGATTTCGCGGATGGCGAGGTCGGCACCGGCCAAGCGCGCGATCACCGCCGGATCGGGTTCGCGACCCTGTCCGGCCTGATCGACCCCTTCCCAAAACGCCGGCATGTCGAGCGGACCAAGCCTGAGCGAAAGGCGTGCGCGGCGCGGCAAGGCCGGGCGCAGTTGCTGGGGCAACTGGCCCAAGGCCGGGGCGATGCCCGAAGCGGCGAGGTCCATCTCCATGCCGCCGCGCTCGGACGCCATGCCGGAAATGCGAAAGCGCGAATTGAGGCGTTCGATCGCCACTACCGGCCGGTCGTCGCGCACCAATTCCAGGCCCTGCGCGGCAGCCTCGATCGTCACCTCTTCGGCTGGCAGACCGGTGGTTTTGACCCCCAAGCGGCCGAGCACTTCGACCAGGCGATCGCTCATCGGTCCGGCTGCGGCCGGACGGCTGGCGGCATTGACCGCGAGCGAGCCGAGCAAGACCTGTCCCGGCATGACAAGGCTGCCCACCGCGACCGACACGACTTCGCTGCCGTCGGCGGCATGGCGGGCCTCGGCCGAAAAATTGCTGATGCTGAGCGCCTCGGCATCGTTGGAGTCCCTGAGGCCGAGACCGTCGATCCTGGCGCGCAGGGTCTGATAGCGACCCGAGGCGATATCGTAGAGTCCGGCAAACTCGCGTCGCCCCAGAAGTATCCGGCCGACGGCACCGCCTGGCGTGCACAGGTGGAGGACTTCGTCGATCTCGAAGGCGACATTGACGCGGCCGGGCCCCGCGCTCGCGACCCGGATGCCGAGATCGCCGATCCCAAGGCGCAGCGGATCGAGGCCGACGCGAAAGTCGCGGATGACGATGCGGAAACCGCCGCTGGTATCGACCCGCAAGACGAAATGGGCCGCATCGCCGGTCGCCGCGCGGCCGCGAAAATCGAGGAAGTCGTATTTTCCGAGTTCGGATCGCAGAGCATCGGCGAAGGCCGCCGCATCCGGATTGGCGACGCGTCCAGCCAGCGTCGTCAGATCGCGTTCGGCGGCGGGAATCGGTTCGCATTGGGCATGCGCCGTCGCCGCGGCGAGGCACAGTCCCAAGGCGATGGCATGGCGCGACATCGGGCGACGACAGCCGCCCCAAGGTCTTCTGTCAAGCCTGGAACGCGAATCGTGATCCAGGCCGGATGCGAGGGCGAGGCCGCCTTCCCTAGTGACGTGGCCGCGCGAGCCTTGCTAGCGTCGTATCGTGACGATTCCGGTTGCCATCATCGGCGCCGCCGGCCTGCCGGTGGGACGCCATCAGGCGCGCAAAGGCGAGACGCCGCAAGCCTTGGAGCACGAACTCCTGGCCGAGGTCGTGATCGACGCCGTGGCCGGCGCCGGCATCGGCAAGGACATGATCGATGCGCTGGTTTTCGCCATACCGCGCGCCTATACCCAGCAGCTCTATTACTGCACCTTCATCGCCAATTTCCTGCGCCTGGCGGTGGACGGCATCGTCGGCGAGGTCCAAGGCAACGGCATGACCGGCGGCCTTGCCTTCGACCAGGCGGCGATGATGATCGCCTCGGGCCGCGCCAAGGTGGCGTTGGCGCTGGGCTCGTCCTTCGAGACCGCAGTCGACAGCGCCGAACACATGAACCGCTCGATGCGCGCCACCGGCGATATCGACTTTCACACCCCGTTCGGCTTCACGCCCATCGCTTGGTACGCCATGGATGCGATGCGCTATCTCCACGACAGCGGGGCCAGTCGCGCCGACTTGGCCAGCGTCGCGGTCAAGAACCGACGCCACGCCGGGCTCAACCCGTTGGCCCAGTACCGCGACCCGATCACGCTTGCCGATGTCCTGGCGCAAAGACCGATCGTGGCCCCGCTCGGACTCTACGAGGTGCCGCCGCGCTCCGACGGCGCAGTCTGCTTGGTGCTGGCGCGGGCCGATCTGGCCAAGGATTTGGGCCGGCCTCACGCCATCGTCAAGGGGCGCGGCTTCCATCACGAAGGCGCACACCAGATCAACGAGCGCCCATCGGACATGACGGCATTCCAGGCCTGCCGGCGTGCCGGCCAAGCGGCCCTGGGCGAGGCCGGACTGGCGGCCGCGGACATGGATCTGGCCGAACTTTACGCCCCATGCACCATCGTCGAGGTTCTGGCGGCCGAGGCGCTGGGCCTGGTGCCGCGCGGGCGCGGCGCATTTGCGTCTCGGGACGGCGAGACCGCCTTGGGTGGGCGCATTCCGATCTGCACTTCGGGCGGCTGCCTCAGCCGCGGCCACCCGCCGATGGTGACGCCGCTCTACGGCTATCTCGAAATCTTCGAGCAATTGACCGGGCGGGCCGGCGCGCGCCAAGTCGCCGATGCCGAACATGCCATCGCCTCCTGCGAACTCGGCAACTACAATGCCGCGATGATCCATGTCTTCGAGGGCCGGGCGTGACCCTGCCGATCGTCGACCGGCCCGGCGCCCGGCCCTGGCCGCCGCGGGTTTCGAGTTTCACTCGACCGTTTTGGGAAGCCCTAGCCCAAGGCCGGCTGCTGACCACGCGCGGCAAGACCGGCCGGCAGTTGACCTTCCCGCCCAAGCCGTTCTGTCCGCACAGCTGGGAGCGCGAGGTCGAATGGGTCGAACTGTCGGGGCGCGGCACGCTCTATTCCCGCACCGTGGTGCACGCGGCGCCGGCTTTGTTCGCGGCCGAGGCGCCCTATCAGGTCTGCATCGTCGATTACGACGAGGGCATCCGCGTCGCGACGCGGCTGATCGAGGCGCCCGAGGACATCCGGCTCGACAGCCGGGTCGAGACCGTGGTGCTGCGCTATAGCGATGGTCCGTTGTTCGCAGTGAGGCCGGCATGAATCGAAGACAAGGCGTCTACGGTCGGGCGGAACTGGGCCGCCTGCTGGCGCCGAAATCGGTGGCCGTGGTCGGTGCATCGCCGACCGAAGGCGCCTTCGGCCGCCGCACGATCGAGAACCTGGCCGGATTCCAGGGCCAGGTCTGGGCGGTCAATCCGAAATACGACCAGGTCGCGGGACGGCCATGTTTTCCCAGCCTCGATCGGCTTCCGGCCGCGCCCGATGCGGTGGTGATCGTCGTGCCGCGCGAGCGGGTCGAACCTCTGATCGAACAGTCGGCGCGGATCGGGGCGGGGGGCGCCATCGTCTACGCCTCGGGCTATGCCGAGACCGGGCGCGAGGATCGTCGGCGCGAACAGGAACGCCTGGGCGAGATCGCCATCGCCGGCCGGCTGCCGATCATCGGCCCGAACTGCCTGGGCGTCATCAACCAGGGCCTGCGCGCCGGCATGACCTTCATGCCGGACTATCCCGACGTGCCGCCGGTCTCGGGCGGCCTCGGTATCGTCTCGCAATCCGGCGCCATGGGATATTTGTTCGTCCAGCTGCCCGAACGCGCCATCGGCATCACGCATTATTTGGCGGCCGGGAACTCCTGCGATGCCGATGTCTGCGACTTCATAAGCTATTTGGCGGAAGATCCGGCCACGACCGCGATCGCCTGCCTGTTCGAAGGCGTGCGATCCGGGCCGCGGCTGATCCTGGCGGCCGAGAAGGCGCGCGCCGCCGGCAAGGCGGTGGTGGCGTACAAGATGGCGGTGGGCGAGGCCAGCCGGAAGGCGGCGATGTCGCATACCGGAACGCTGGTCGGCACCGACGCGGCCTATCGCGCCGCCTTCGCCCGGGCCGGGATCGTGCCGGTCTCGGACATGGAGGCGATGGTCGAGACGGCGTCGTTCCTGGCCAAGGCGGGACCGCCCAGCGGAAGGGGGCCGGCGGTGATCGTGACTTCGGGTGGCGCTGGCGTGATCGCCGCCGACAAGGCGGAATTGGCGGGCGTGGTTCTGCCCCAGCCGGCGCCCGAATTGCGCCAGGCTTTGCTGGCCGAGATTCCGGAATACGGTTCGGCCGCCAATCCCTGCGACGTCACCGCCCAAGTCCTCAACGTTCCGGAAAGCTTCACCCGCGTGATCGACGGTTTTCTCGGCCGGCAGGAATATGGCGCGCTGGTCTATCCCATGGTCTACGCCCATCCCAGCGTTACCCAGCGCCGCCTGCCGCAATTGCGAAAATTCGCTGCCGATCACGGCAAGCCGGTTTGCGTAGTCTGGATGACCGAATGGCTGGAAGGTCCCGGCGCCAAAGATTACGAGGGCGATCCGCGGCTGTGCCTGTTCCGCTCGATGGCGCGCTGCATGGCGACACTCGCCTCATGGTATCGACGCGATGCGAGCAGCCCGAAGCCGGTCCGGCGATCCGATCCCGCGGCGCGCGGCAAGGCGCTGGGGATCCTGGACGCGGCGGTGCCCGGGCGGACGCTGACCGAACGCGAGTCGAAAGCGCTGTTGGCGCTGTACGGGATTCCGGTGTCGCCCGAGGCCTTGGCCAAGACCAAGGCCGAGGCCGTCGCCATCGCCGCGCGGCTGGGCTATCCGGTGGCGCTGAAACTGGAATCGCCCGATCTCGGCCACAAGACCGAGGCCGGCGTGGTCAGTCTCGGCCTGGCCGACGCGGCGGCGGTCGAGGCGGCCTATGACCGCATCATGGCCAAGGCCGACACCATGGTCGATGCGCGCATCAACGGGGTCCTGGTCGCGGCCATGGCCAAGCCGGGGGTGGAACTGGTTCTTGGCGCCAGCGTCGATAACCAGTTCGGCCCGCTGGTCGCGGTCGGCCTGGGCGGCGTTCTGGTCGAGGTGCTGAAGGACACTGCGGTCGGGCTGGCGCCGGTAGCGGACAGCGAAGCGGCGCGGCTGATCGACGGGCTCAAGGGGCGGGTGCTGCTTGAGGGCTATCGCGGCATGCCTAAGGTCGAGCGCGCGGCGGTGCTCGATCTGGTGATCCGACTCAGCGAGTTGATCGGCGATCTGTCCGATCGCATAGCCGAAGTCGACGTCAATCCGGTGATCTGCGGCCCGGCCGGGCCGGTGGCGGTCGATGCCCTGGTGGTGAAGGCGCCGTGATCGCGCCGTTCAACGATTTCGGATTGACCGAGCAGCAGAAGCTGATTCGCGAAAACGTGCTGGGATTGGTGCGGCGGGTGCTGCCCGACGACAAGATCCGCGCGCTGGACGCCGCCGGCGAATTCCCGTTCGAGGCCTTTGCCGCCTTGGCCGAAGCCGGATGGATGGGGCTGCCCTACGCCGCCGAACATGGCGGCATGGGCGGCTCGGCCAAGGATCTGGCGGTGTTCGTCGAGGCCGTGGCCGAACATTATTCGAGCCTGGCATCGGCCTGGTTGACCACCACCATCTATGCCGGCAAGCACATCGAGTTGTTCGGCACCCCCGAACAGCGAGCCCGCTTCCTGCCGGGAGTTATCGCCGGCCGGACGCGGCTGGCGTTGGCGCTGTCCGAACCCGAGGCGGGTTCGGATGCGGCGTCGATCCGGACTCGAGCCGAGTTGCGCGACGGGCGCTATGTCGTCACCGGCCAAAAGCTCTACATCACCTGCGCGCATGTCGCGCATCATCTGGTGACCGTGGTCAAGACCGATCCGGGCGCCGGGCGGCGGGGAATCTCGATCCTGATCGTCGATGCCGACGCCAAGGGCGTGACCGTCCGGCCGATGGAAACCCTCGGCCGCCGCACCACCCGAGCCTGCGAAGTGTTCTTCGACGGCGTCGAAGTGGCGCTGGATCGGCGCATCGGTCCCGAGAACGGGGCCTGGCGCAATCTGGTGAGATGCCTAAACCTAGAGCGACTGTGCCTGGCCGCGGCCGGAGCCGGCAATCTGCGGCACGTGCTGGCCTATGCGCTGGACTACGCCCAGGGGCGCAAGGCCTTCGGTCGCACCATCACCGAATACCAGGCGGTTTCGCACAAGCTGGCGGATATCCGCATCATGGCAGAGACGGCGCGGCTTTGCGCCTATCGCGCCGCCGAAATGCTGGATGCCGGGCTGGAACCCGATCTCGAAACCTCGATCGCCAAGGTGGTCGCGACCGACAACGACTTCCGCGGCGCCGATCTCGGACTGCAGATCATGGGCGGCGCCGGCTACACCATGGCGCACGACATGCAACGCATGTTCCGCGACAGCCGCGTCGGCACCATCGGCGGCGGCTCGAACGAAATTCAGCGCAACATCATCGCCCGACTGATCGGCGCCTGAGTCGGGCTATTTTTCCCAGGTAAACCGCAGCGTGCTGTTGGCGCTGGCGCGCATCGCGCTTGGGCGCAGATCCTCGTTTGCGGAACGGCACCACAGCGCGGTCGGCACCAGCGCCACGCCGACCGTATCGTGGTCCACGACCGCGACCGGTCCAAGAGCGACGCTGCGGGTCGAGAGACCGCGTCCGGGCGCGGCGGTCTCGGCGATCTCGGTCGAGCGGTGGGTCGGGCGGGGCTGGCTGGCAAAACTGACTTCGCGGGTGAAGACCTGGAAATGGACCGAGACATGCCGGCTGCGGCCGGCGGAATCGCAATCGCCCAGAAGCTGAAAATTGCCGTCGAACGTCGCCGTCACGCGCCCGGCGCCGAACACGCCGCAATAAAGCGGCAGCACCGGCGGCGGCAATGTCGCTTCGGTGAACGGTCCTTCGACGCGGCAGGACGTGTCGAAACCGGTCCGAGCGTCGCGCTCGCATTTGCACAGATTAAGCAGATCGTCGGCAGCCAATGCCGGCGCGATCCAACCCAGGACCAGAACCAGGACCGATACCGGAAACCTCATGCCGCGTACTCCTCCGCGTCAGCGCGGCGATAGCATGCCCTTGGCCTGAAAGACTGCCACAGCGGCCGGCGCTGTCAAATAGGCGATCAGGGCCCGAGCCGCGGTCGGGTCACCCGATGCATGGCCGACGCCGGCCGAGAACACGGTATAGCGCTGCAGTTCGGGCGGAAAGGGGCCGACCAGCTCGGTGCCCGGTGTCGAGAGTAACTCACTGACCTGCTGCACCGAATACTGCGCCTCGCCGCGCGCCACCAAAGCGGCGGTGCGGCCGCTGGGGATGGTGCGCGCCTTGGGTTTCATCTCTTCGGCGATGCCCAAGCGCTCGAGCACGGTCAGGAAATAACGGCCGCTGGTGCCCTCGGTGGTGTAGGCGACGGATTGGGCCGCCTGCATGGTGCGCTTGAAGGCCTCGGCCGTGGAAATATCGGGCTTGGGCGCGCCGGCACGCGCCAAAAGACCCACACCCGAACGCGCGATCAGGGCCTGGCTTTCGGCCAGGACCTTGCCCGACTTGGCCAGTTCCTCGGTCAAGGCCTGGGTCAGGATGGCGACATCGAAAGCGGCCCCGCCGTCGATCGCCTGCTTGTGCAGGTTGGCGGCGGTGAAGGCGATCGACAGCTTGTGGCCGCTGCTGCGCTCGAACGCCGGGCCGAGATCCGCCATCGAATCGGTGACGGCGTTGGTGCTCAGCACCTTGATTTCCGCCGCGGCAGCCGATTCGGCTGCCAGCAGCGCGGCCACGGCCGCAACTATCGTCCGCAATCCGATCATGGTTCCCCCCGAGGTCCTCATTCTAGGCCTTGGCGGCGACGCCTTCGATCTCGATCAGCATCTTGGGGTCGGCCAGGCCCGATATCACGACCAAGGTCGAGGCCGGGCGGTGGGTGCCGAGATGCCGAGCGCGGACTTCGCGCGCGCCCTGGATATAACGCGGATCGATGACGTAGGTGACGATCTTGACCAGATCGGTCGGCGCCATGCTGGCCGAGGCCAGGATGGCCTCGATGTTGCGCCAGGCCTGCTCGGCTTGGTCCTCCAGCGTCGCGCCCAGCTTGCCGTCGGGCGCCAGGCCGACCTGACCGGCGATGTAAAGCGTGCGGGCGTTGGCCGGAACTTCCAGGCCGTGGCTGTAGGTGCCGCCGATGGGTTGGGCGATGGCGGGCGGGTTATGGGCCTTGTTCATGACGGGTCTCCCTTGTCGACGGCCGATACTAGCAATTAACGCCCGGTCAACGCGCGCATGACGTTGGCGACGATCTGCGGTCCGGCCTCGCCGCCCAACGTCATCAGCGATTCGGGGTGGAACTGCACCGCCATCAGCGGCAGCGTGCGGTGTTCGATCGCCATCGCCACGTCGTCCTGGCTGCGGGCGACGACCTTCAGTTCGGGCGGGATGCGCTCGGCCAGGGCGTAGAGCGAATGATAGCGGCCGGCGGCGAAGCGTTCGGGCAGGCCGCGGAACAGCCGCGACTGCGCGTCCTGCACGACGATCTGCGAAGGCTTGCCGTGATAGGGCAAGGGCAGGACTCCGAGAGCGCCGCCGAAGGCCTCGACCATGCCCTGGAATCCGAGGCAGACGCCGAAAGCGGGTCGGCCGGACGCGGCCAAGGCGCGGACCATGTCCGGCACCCCGAACTGCTCGGGCCTGCCGGGTCCGGGCGACAGCACCACCAGATCGTTCTCGGGCGCCAACAGCGCCGCGCGGGGAAGCCCGTGGCGGCGGGTTTCGACCATCGCTCCGGTGCGGCGAAAATAATCCGCCAGCATGTGGACGAAGCTGTCCTCGCAATCGACCAGCAGCACGCGCTTGCCGGCGCCGGGTCGTTCGTCACTGGCAGCACGCACCGCCGGCCCGGCCAGTCCGCCGCGCTCGGCCAGTTCGATGGTGCGCATCGAGGCCGCGGCCTTGACCTCGCATTCGCGCTCTTCCTCGGCCGGAATCGAATCGTGCAGCAAGGTCGCGCCGACGCGGATTTCCGCGATCTGGTCCTTGAGCCGGATGGTGCGCAAGGTGAGGCCGGTGTTGAGCCCGCCGTCGAAGCCGATCTTGCCGACCGCGCCGCCGTACCAGCGCCGCGGCGTCGCCTCGTGCCTTTCGAGATAGGCGATGGCGGCGGGCTTGGGCGCGCCGGTCACGGTCACCGCCCAGCAATGGGTCAGGAAGGCGTCGAGCGCGTCGAACTCGGGCCGCAACACGCCCTCGACATGGTCGACGGTGTGGATCAGATGGCTGTACATCTCGATCTGGCGGCGGCCGAGGACACGGACCGAGCCCGGTTCGCAGATCCGCGCCTTGTCGTTGCGGTCGACGTCGGTGCACATGGTCAGCTCGGCCTCGTCCTTGGCCGAGTTGAGCAGGGTCTTGATGCGTTCGGCGTCCTCGATGGCGTCGCGGCCGCGGGCAATGGTGCCCGAGATCGGGCAGGTCTCGACCCGGCGTCCCTCGACGCGGACATACATCTCGGGGCTGGCGCCGATCAGATATTCGCCCTCGCCGAGATTGAACAAAAAGCCATAGGGGCTGGGGTTGATCTGACGCAAGGTGTCGAACAGAAGGCGCGGCGCGGCGCTCGACGGCCTGTAATAGGTCTGCGACAGCACGGTCTCGAACATGTCGCCGACTCGGAAGCGCTCCATCACCGTCTCGACCTGCTTGGCGTAGCCGCCGGGCGGAAGGTCGGATGCCGCGTTGGGTTTCAGAGCGCTGCCCTGCCAATCGACACTCGCTCCGTCCCGAGCGCGGCCGATGGTGGTTCCGGCCGGGGTGGTGAAGTCGTAGGCCAGGCGAAAGGCCGCCTGGCGGTGATAGTCGATGATGGTCAAGGTGTCGGGCAGATAGACCACCAGGTCGCGCTGGTCGTCGGCCCGCGGCTTGGATTCGGGAACCGGTTCGAATTGATGCACCAGGTCGTAGCCGAAGGCGCCGTAAAGCCCGAGATGTTCGTCCTCGGCCGAGAACAAGACCTCGCGCACCGCGCGAAGCAGCGAGAACACCGAAGGCTGGCGCGAGCGCTGTTCCTCGGCGAACACCTCGGTCGAGGGCCGGATGCGTCCGTCGATGCGGTCGGGGGCGCGCTCGACCTCGACCAGGTCGGGATGGGCCGACAGCGTTGGCGCCAGGGCTCCGACCAGCAGCCGGCCGCGCGCGTTCAGCGCCCTGACCGTGAATTTCAGTCCGCGGCTTTCGATCGTCAGCGGCGGATCGACGAAGCCCATCGACCAGCGCTTGTAGCGGCCGGGAAATTCGTACGAGGACACCAGCAGCGCGCCGCGCCGCCGATCGATCGCCGCCAGCAGCGGCTCCATGGCATCGGCGAGATTGGCGGTTTCGGCGTGGCGGGCGACGGCGATGCCGCCGCGGGTGACGTAACGCAAGGAAGTGGTCATGGGGAACCCCGAAAACTTGCCTGGCACTGGGACCGCGCGCGCGGTCGAGCGGAATCGGGACCGATCAGGTCCTAGTCGCGCGCGTCACGCCATCGCCGGGCAAAGGGTTCGGTCACCGGAAGCTCTCCTTACCGCCGCTTTCCTAGACCCCGCCCCACGGACGGTCAAGCGCGGCTTGGCGCTCGGGGCGAAGCTCGCTATATCAAGCCCATGTCCGCGCCCCCGATTCCCCCGCGACCGCGGCCGGTTGTGCTGTGCATCCTGGACGGCTGGGGCGAGCGCGAGGCCGCGCCCGACAACGCCATCGCCTTGGCGCGAACGCCCAATTACGACCGCTTCCGCCGCGACTATCCGCGCGCCCTGATCGACGCCTCGGAACTGCATGTCGGATTGCCGGAAGGCCAGTTCGGCAATTCCGAAGTCGGGCACATGAACCTGGGCGCGGGCCGCGTGGTGATGCAGGACTTGGTGCGCATCGACCGGGCGGCGCGCGACGGCAGCCTGGCGCGGCATCCGGCGCTGGCCAAGCTCGCATCGCGGCTGCGCGCCAGCGGCGGGACCGCCCATGTCATGGGCCTGATGTCGCCGGGGGGCGTGCATTCGCACCAGGTCCATATCCGCGCCTTGGTCGATGCGCTGCGGGCGGCCGGAGTCGAGGTCGCGGTTCATGCCTTCCTCGACGGCCGCGACACCCCGCCGCGCAGTGCGGACGGGTTCCTGGCCGAATTCGGAAGGCCGGTCGCCACCCTGTGCGGGCGCTATTACGCCATGGATCGCGACAAGCGTTGGGAGCGCGTCGCCAGGGCCTACGAGTTGCTGGTCGACGGACGCGGCGCGCGGCATGGCGATGCGCGGGCGGCGCTGGCCGCGGCCTATGCCGAGGACCAAAGCGACGAATTCGTGACTCCGCGAGTCATCGGCGGCTATGCCGGCATGCGCGAGGGCGATGCGATCGTCATGGCCAATTTCCGCGCCGATCGGGCGCGCGAGATCCTGACCGCGCTGTTGGTGCCGGAATTCGACGGCTTCAAGCGCGGCCGGCTGGTCACGTTCGCGGGCGCGGTCGGCATGGCGTCGTACTCGGCTGCCTTGGACGGATTCCTCGACACGCTGTTTTCGCCCCAGCCTTTGTCCAACAGCTTGGGCGAGATCGTGGCCGATGCCGGCATGCGCCAACTGCGCATCGCCGAGACCGAGAAATACGCCCACGTCACCTTTTTCTTCAACGGCGGCGAGGAGCGCGTGTTCACGGGCGAGGAGCGCATCCTGGTGCCCTCGCCCAAGGTCGCGACCTACGATCTCAAGCCCGAGATGGCCGCGCCCGAGGTGACCGATCGCCTGGTCGCGGCGATCGAATCGGGTCGCCACGACCTGATCGTGGTCAATTACGCCAATGGCGACATGGTCGGGCACACCGGCGTGCTGCCAGCCGCGATCCAGGCGGCCGAGACGATCGATGCCTGCCTCGGGCGGCTGGAAGCGGCGCTGCGCCGCGCCGGCGGCGTGATGTTCCTGACCGCCGATCACGGCAATGCCGAGCAGATGCACGATCCGACCAGTGGCCAGGCGCATACCCAGCACACCACCAACCGGGTGCCGGCGATCCTGGTCAATCCGCCGGCGGCGGGCTTGACCTTGGTCGACGGTCGACTGGCCGATGTCGCGCCGACGCTGCTGGGATTTCTCGGTCTGACGCAGCCGGCCGAGATGACCGGCCGGTCGCTGCTGCGCGCCGGCTCGGCCAAGGCGCGCGATCGCGCCGTGGCGTGAATCGCAAGGACCGTCAACGCCAAGGGACATTGGGGCAGGGGCGCGGCCCGGCCATGCGCCAGGCGGTGGAACGCGCTTTGGCCTTGCATCGCGCGGGGTCCTTGGCCGAGGCCGAGGCCGGCTATCGGGCGGCGGTCGAGCGCTGGCCCGACAGCGCCGATGGCTGGCAATTGCTTGGCGTCTTGCTGTTGCAGCGCGGCGATCCCGCTGCCGCGGTCGCGGCACTCGATCGAGCGATCGGCCTGCGCGGCGACCAGCCGGGCTGGCATCTCAATCGCGGCGAGGCGCTGCGCAGGCTCGGGCGCCTAGCCGAGTCCGAAGCCGCATTCCGTCGGGTCTTGGTCCTGCGGCCAGACCACGTCGATGCGGCGATCAATCTTGGCCTGACCTTGCATCAGGCGGGGCGGTTCGAGGACTCGCTGGCGGTACTCGAGCCGCTGCGTGCCCGGCGTCCCGGCCAGATCGAGGTGCTGCAGCCGCTGGCCGGTTCGCTGCTCAATCTGCGCCGCGGTCCGGAAGCGGTGGCGCTGTTCCGCGAGGCGGCGGCGTTGGCGCCCAACGACGCCCGCGTCCTGTCCAATCTCGGCAATGCGTTGACCATGACCGGTCAAGCGGCCGAGGCCGAGACCGTGCTCAAGCGCGCCGTGAGCTTCGATCCGCGCCTGGTGCCGGCGTGGTGCAATCTCGGCAATGCGCTGCGTTCGCAGGGGCTTTCGGCCGAGGCGATCGAGGCCTTCCGCAAGGCGCTGGCCCTGGTGCCGGCATTCTTCGAGGCCTGGCTCAATCTCGGCACCGCCTATCAGGATCAGGGCGATTTGCCGGCTGCGGTCGAGGCCGCCGAGAAAGCGATTGCGCTTCGCCCCGAGGCGACGGCGGCGTGGAACAATCTCGGCAGCGCAAAGCAGGATCTGGGCGATCTTGACGGCGCCACCGCGGCGTTCCGCAAGGTGCTGGAGCGCGAACCCGACAACGCCATTGCCCACACCAATCTGATCTTCACCCTCGACTTCGATCCGCGCCGCGACGCCGAGGCCTTGCAAGCGGAGCGGAAGGCCTTTGACCGGGCCCATTGCGCGCGGTTCGCTTCCGCCATCGCCCCGCACGACAACGCTCGCGATCCCGAGCGCAAGCTGCGGATCGGCTATGTCTCTCCCTTCTTCCGGCGCCATTCGTCGGCGCTGGCTTTTGCGCCGGTGATCTTCGCCGCCGATCGCTCCCGCTACGAGACCGTGTGCTATTCCGGCACCGTGGTCGAGGACGCCATGACCCAGCGTTTCAAAGACTGCTCGGCGCTGTGGCGCTCGACCGTGGGCGTATCGGACCAAGCCCTGGCCGATACCGTCCGCGCCGACGGAATCGACATCCTGGTCGATTGCGTCGGCCATATGGGCGGCAATCGCCTGCCGGCGTTCGGCCGCAAGCCGGCGCCGGTGCAGATCACCGCCTGGGGCCAATGCAACGGCACCGGGCTGGCAGCGATCGATGCCCTGTTCGTCGATCCGATCCTGCTGCCGGCCGAGGAGCGGCATCACTACGCCGAGCGGGCGGTCGATTTGCCCTGCTGCATCGCCTATCTGCCGCCGGATGACGCACCCGATCCGGTGCCGCCACCGGCGGCAAAAGAGGGCGCCATAACCTTTGGTGTGTTCAATCGCCTGTCCAAGGCGACGCCCGATGCGCTGGTGTTATGGGCCGAAGTGCTGAAGGCGGTGCCGGGCTCGCGGCTTGTGCTCAAATCGCGCGGCATGGACTCGCCGCCGATCGTGGATCGGCTGCGCGGCGTATTCGCGGGCCACGGCGTCGATCCCGACCGGCTTTCCTTCCGCGGCGATACCCCGCCGGCGGACCATCTGGCGGCGCATGGCGCGATCGACATCGCGCTCGATCCGGTGCCGCAGGGCGGCGGCATTTCCAGCATCGATGCGCTGTGGATGGGCGTGCCGGTGGTGACGCTGATGGGGCGCTCGATCGCCGGACGGCCAACGGCGGCGATCCTGGCGACGCTGGGCCTTGGCGAATGGATCGCCAAGGACGCGGCGGGCTATGTGGCGATTGCCCGGGACTTGGCCGAGGATCGCGACCGGCTGGCAGCGCTGCGGCAATCCTTGCGGCCCCGGCTCCAGGCCCATCCGCTGTGCAATCCGCCGCTCTATGCGCGCGCGGTCGAGGCGGCCTATCGCGATCTCTGGCGCGGATGGTGCATCGGCCCGACTTAGTTTTCGAAGTCAAAACCCTCGTCGGCCCAGCCGGTCATGCCGCCGAGCATTTTCTTGACCGGTCGCCCAAGGCGGGCGAGGCGCAACGCGGCCTGGTCGGCGCCGTTGCAATGCGGGCCGGCGCAATAGACCACGAACAAGGTGTCGTCCGGCCATCGCTTCATGCGCGTTGCTTCGATGTCGCGATGCGGCAGGTTGATTGCACCAGGGACATGCGAACGGGCGAACGCTGTCGGTCCGCGCACGTCGAGCAGGACGAAGCCGGGCGGACCCTGACGAAAGGCGGCATGGACGTCGGCGCAGTCGGTCTCGAACGCCAGCAGGCCCGCGAAATGGGTGATGGCCTCGCCCGAGGGGGCGGCGGGGGTTCCGGTGACGGCATTGGTCATGGCAGGCTCCGATTTGGCCGAGCCGGATATTGCCGTCGGACGGCCCTTCGTGGTAGTGGCGTAAACGCCAATGATCGCAAAAACTCCGCCAAAATCGAACTTGGTCGTGGCGCTGGCCTACGATCGGCTGTGCACTTTCGAGTTCGGCATCGCGGTCGAGGTCTTCGGATTGTCGCGGCCGGAAATGGGACCGGGCTGGTATCGGTTCGCGGTGGCGGCGATCGAACCCGGTCCGCTGCGCGCGACCGGCGGCGTCACCGTAGAGGCCCAGGGCGGGCTCGAACTGCTGCGGCGGGCCGGGACCGTCATCGTTCCGGGATGGCGTGGCGTCGACCAGCCGGTTCCGGATCGGGTCAAAATGGCCTTGCGGGCGGCGCATCGGCGGGGCGCGCGCCTCCTGTCGTTCTGCTCGGGCGTGTTCGTGCTGGCGGCGGCGGGCCTGTTGGACGGCCGCCGCGCGACCACGCATTGGCGCTATGCCGCGACTTTGGCCGAACGCTATCCGACCATCCGGCTGGCGCCCGACGTGCTGTACGTCGACGAGGGCCAAATCCTGACCGCCGCCGGCAGCGCCGCCGGGATCGATCTCTGCCTGCATTTGATTCGGCGCGATTACGGCGCGGCGGCGGCCAACACCGTGGCAAGGCGCCTGGTGGTGCCGCCGCATCGCGAGGGCGGCCAGGCGCAATTCGTCGAACGTCCGGTGCTGCCGCCGCATGAGGGTGCGCGGCTCGGGCCGCTGCTGGATCGGTTGCGGTCGCGCCTGGATCGCTCCTGGCGGGTGGCGTCGATGGCGGCGGCGGCCGGCATGAGCGAGCGAACCTTTCTTAGACGCTTCAAGGCCGCTACCGGGCTCGCGCCTGCTTCATGGCTTTTGGCGGAGCGGTTGGCCCGCGCCCGCGAGCTGCTGGAGGCGTCGAGCCGCCCGATCGAGACCGTCGCCCGGGCCAGCGGCCTCGGCAGCGGCGCCGGGCTGCGTCACCATTTCCGGCGCGCGCTGGGCACCAGCCCGCGGGCCTATCGTGCGCGCTTCGCGCGCCGCGCTGCCGTGGCCTGAGCTGGCGGGCGGAGGTTTCGATTCGCTTCGTCGCGATCGATTTCGAGACCGCCGACCATGGCTCGGACTCGGCCTGTGCCGTGGGCCTGGTGCGGGTCGAGGGGCGCGAGATCGTCGACCGGCGCTACGGACTGATCCGGCCGCCGCGGGCGGCCATGCCGTTCTCCTGGATTCACGGCATCCGCTGGTCGGACGTTTGCGATCAACCAACCTTCGGCGAGGTCTGGCCCGGCATGGCCGACATCCTCGACGATGCGGATTTCCTGGTCGCCCACAATGCCGGTTTCGATCGCAAGGTGCTGACCAGCTGCTGCGCCAAGGCCGGTCTGGCGTCGCCCGCCTTGCCCTGGCGCTGCACGGTGCGCACGGCGCGCGATGTGCTGCGCATCCGTCCGGCCAATCTCAAGAACGTCTGCCGCGTGCTGGGCATCGCCCTGCGCCATCATCACGCGCTGTCGGACGCCGAGGCCTGCGCGCGCATCGCGCTGGCGGGCGCGCGCGCCGAAACCGCCTGAACGCTATACCGCGCGCCGGCGCATGGCGGCGAGGGTGCCGGCGGTCAGTCCCTCCGCGCCAGCAAAGCCGTCATGACCGGTAGCGTATCACCTGCCGTGCCGCCAGATCGTCGATCTCGGCGGCGGAGATACCGTACCGTTCCAATGCCGCGCGGCCGCCTTGGCCGATGCCGGGGCTGGGGGCAAGATCGCCCGCGGGCGGGGGCGCGAGGCCGGGCAAGGCCAGCGCCGGCTGGCGGCCCATGGCGCCG
>VGDZ01000014.1 GCA_016869515.1 Alphaproteobacteria bacterium
CGCGCCGGGACCGGCATCGCCGCCCGGGGTGCCGCCATCGCCGCCCGGGGGCGGACCGCCCGCGGCCGAGGCCTGGGCCTTGTACATCGCCTCGCCCAGCTTCATGGCGGACGCGGCCAGCGCTTCGGTCTTGGCCTTGATGGCATCGGCGTCGTCGCCGTCCTTGACCGCCTTGAGCGCGGCGATGTCGTCCTCGATCTTCTTGCGCTCGGGCTCGGACAGCACGCTGCCGTGCTCCTTGAGCGATTTCTCGGTCGAATGGATCAGGCCCTCGGCCTGGTTGCGGGCCTCGACCGCGGCGCGCCGCTTCTTGTCGTCGGCGGCGTGTTCCTCGGCGTCCTTGACCATGCGCTTGATGTCGGCCTCGCTCAGTCCGCCCGAGGCCTGGATGCGGATCTGCTGTTCCTTGCCGGTGCCCTTGTCCTTGGCCGAGACCGAGACGATGCCGTTGGCGTCGATGTCGAAGGTGACCTCGATCTGCGGCACGCCGCGCGGCGCCGGCGGGATGCCGACCAGGTCGAACTGGCCGAGCAGCTTGTTGTCGGCCGCCATCTCGCGCTCGCCCTGGAAGACGCGGATGGTGACCGCGCCCTGGCCGTCCTCGGCGGTCGAAAACACCTGGCTTTTCTTGGTCGGGATGGTGGTGTTGCGCTCGATCAGCCGGGTGAACACGCCGCCCAGGGTCTCGATGCCGAGCGACAGCGGCGTCACGTCCAGCAGCAGCACGTCCTTGACGTCGCCCTTGAGCACGCCGGCCTGGACGGCGGCGCCGATCGCCACCACCTCGTCGGGGTTGACGCCCTTGTGCGGCTCCTTGCCGAACAACTCCTTGACCTTCTCGACCACGCTGGGCATGCGGGTCATGCCGCCGACCAGCACCACCTCGTCGATCTGATTGGGCTGCTTCTTGGCGTCCTTGAGGCAGGCCTTGCAGGGATCTACCGTCTTCTGGATCAGGTCCTCGACCAGCGATTCGAGCTTGGCCCGGGTCAGCTTGAGCGTCAGGTGCTTGGGCCCCGAGGCGTCGGCGGTGATGAAGGGCAGGTTGATCTCGGTCTGCATCGAGCTCGACAGCTCGATCTTGGCCTTCTCGGCCGCCTCCTTGAGGCGCTGCAGCGCGAGGCGGTCCTTGCGCAGGTCGATGCCCTGGTCCTTCTTGAATTCGTCGGCCAGCCAGTCGACCACGCGCATGTCGAAGTCTTCGCCGCCCAAGAAGGTGTCGCCGTTGGTGGCCAGCACCTCGTAGACGCCCTCGCTGATCTCGAGGATCGAGATGTCGAAGGTGCCGCCGCCCAGGTCGTAGACGGCGATGGTGCGGGTCTTGCCGCCCTTGTCGAGGCCGTAGGCCAGCGCCGCCGCGGTCGGCTCGTTGATGATGCGCTTGACGTCGAGCCCGGCGATGCGGCCGGCGTCCTTGGTGGCCTGGCGCTGGGCGTCGTTGAAATAGGCCGGGACCGTGATCACCGCCTCGGTGACCTTCTCGCCGAGATAGGCCTCGGCGGTCTCCTTCATCTTGATCAAAGTGAAGGCCGAGATCTGCGAGGGGCTGTATTGCTTGCCGTCGGCCTCGACCCAGGCGTCGCCGTTGCCGGCCTTGACGATGCGGTAGGGCACCAGGTTGATGTCCTTCTGCGTCATCGGGTCGGCGAAGGTGCGGCCGATCAGGCGCTTGATGGCGAAGAAGGTGTGCTCGGGATTGGTGATCGCCTGGCGCTTGGCCGACTGGCCGACCAGGCGCTCGCCGTCCTTGGTGAAGGCGACGATCGAGGGCGTGGTGCGCGCGCCCTCGGCGTTCTCGATCACCTTGGGCGTGGTGCCCTCCATGACCGCGACGCAGGAATTGGTGGTGCCGAGATCGATGCCGATAATCTTGCCCATCTTACGCTCCATGCTGGCGGGCCGGACCGGCCCGCAAAGGCGCCGCGCCGACCCCCGGGGGATCCGATGACCCTTAGGCCGTGGGGATATATAGGGGCGATTACGGGCCTTGCAAGACGCTTGGCCGCGATATTTCGCGGCTAAAAAGCCACATCCAGGATGAAGGTGACGATCTCGGGATAGGCCGTCAGCAAGGCCAGGGTCAGCAGATCGGCGACGATGAAGGGAAGAATGCCGCGGAATATGTCGCCGAGCGGAATGTCCGGCCGCACGCCGTTGACCACGAAGCAGCACAAGCCCACCGGCGGGGTCAAGAGCCCGATGCCGCACAGCTTGACGACGACGATGCCGAACCAGATGCCGTCATAGCCCAGCGCCGAGATCACCGGATAGACCACCGGCAAGGTCAAGAGCAGCATGCCGATCGGGTCCATGAACATGCCCAGCACGATGTAGATCAGGTAGATCGACACCAGCACCAGAAGCGGCGGGACATTGGCGCCGACGATCCACGACGCCAGCGTCTCGGGCAAATTGGCGAAACCGAGGAAGCGGACGAAGATCAGCACGCTCCAGATGATGGTGAAGATCATCACCGACAGCCGGGCCGAATCCTGCAGCGCCTGCATCAGCTCGCCGCGCTTCATGCCGTGCGCCAGCGCCAGCACGAAGACGCAGAACGCGCCCAGCGCGCCGGCCTCGGTCGGCGTCGCCCAGCCGTAGAACATGGCGGTGAAGATGATGCCGATGACGAGCAGGATCGGAAACGTGCCCGGGACCGAGCGCCAGCGCTCGCCCCAGCTGTAGCCGGTGATCGGGCGTCCGAGCTCGGGCCGAAGCCCGCACAACGCGACCACGATCAGGGTGTAGACCGCGGCCGAGACCAGCCCGGGCACGAAGCCCGCGATCAGCAGCTTGCCGATCGATTCCTCGACGATGATGCCGTAGACCACCAGCAGCGCCGAGGGCGGGATCAGCGAATCGAGCGTCGATCCGGCCGCGACCACGCCCGCCGCCAGCCTGCGGTCGTAGCCGGCCTTGAGCATTTCCGGGATCGCCACCTTGGCGAACACCGCCGCCGCCGCGGTCGAGGCGCCCGACACCGCCGAGAACCCGGCCACGGCGTAGATCGTCGCCACCGCCAAGCCTCCCGGCAGCCAGCCGAACCAGCGCCGGCAGGCCTCAAACGCCGACTGGGTGATGCCGGCATAGAACGCCAGATACCCGATGAGAATGAACATCGGCAGCACCGACAGCGTGTAGTTGATCGACTTGGCGTAGGGGATCACGCCGATGGTCTTGATGCCCGCCTCCCAGCCGGTCAGCGCGATCAGCCCGAGCGCGCCGACCAGGCCGGCGGCGAAGGCGATGCGCATGCCGATCGCCGCCAGCAGGAACAACGCTCCCGCGCCGATCAGCCCGATCTCGACCGGTGTCAGCCCCGCCATGTCTCAATCCCTGCGGGCATCGGCGCGGCCGAGGGATTCGGCGATCTCCTCGCGCGCCTGCTCGGCCGCGCTGTGGATCGTCGGTACCCCGAGCGGCGCCAGTTCGGGCCGCCGCACCAGCCGCCCGTAGCCGATCAGCTGCACCAGCAGCCGCAGCCACAACAATCCCAGCGCGATCGGCACCACCAGCTTGGCCGGCCAGATCGGCAGCCGGATGTCCATGGTCGAATCGCCCAGCTGATAGGCGCGCTGGAAATTGAGGAAGGTCGAATAGACCAGCATGCCGACGATGACCAGCGCCAGCAGGATGCCGATCGCCTCCAGCACCCACATCGCCCGGCGCGGCAGGTTCTGCAGCACGACTTCCATCCGCACATGCCCGCCCAGGCGCTGGCAATAGGCCACGCCCAGGAAGGCGACCAGCACCGAGGACTGCTCGATCCAGTCGATGTAGCCGTGGATGGCGTAGCCGAACAGCGAGCGGCCGACGACCTGGACCACGCCGATGAACATCAGCACGAAAATCGCCGCCGCCGACACTAGGTTGAGGCCGTTCTCGACCTGCGCCAGCGCGCGGTCGAACGGTCCCAGCGCGCCGGTCTCGACGGCGCCGGCCATGCCGGTCCTCGCCCCGCCTAGCTGGTCAGGAGCGCGCGCCGCTGCCCTTGGCCTCGGCCGATTTGAGGATCAGGTCGAGCAACTCCTGAGCGGGAATGCCGCGCGCCGCCATCTGCGCCACCCATTCGTCCCACACCGGCTTGGCGCCGACGCGGCGGAACTCGGCCAGCTCGGCGTCGCCGAAGCGGACGAAGCTCAGCCGCGCCTTCTTGAACAGCGGGATGAACTTGTCGTCGGCCTCTTTGTAGGCCGCCTTGAGATTGTCGTAGGCCAGCGGCTTGGCCTCGTCGAACAGCGCCTTGTAGGCGTCGGGCAGGGCCTTGAAGGCGTCGATGTTGAACAGGGTCGGGCAGGCCTGGGTGCCCGGCGCCATGTTCTCGGTGAACCACTTGCCGACCTCGTAGGTCTTGTAGGAGCCGTGGGCATAGGTCGAGGGGAAGGAGGCGGCGTCGACCGTGCCGCGTTCCATCGAGGTATAGACTTCGGTCGCATCGACCGAGGTCGGCACCGCGCCCAGCCGCTTCATGGCATCGCCGATGCCGCCGATGGCGCGCACCCGCATGCCCTTGAAATCGGCGATGGTCTTGGGCGGATTGCCGCGGCCGATGAACTCGTACTGCGGCAGCAGCCCGCTCATGTAGAACTGGCCGTTCCAGCCCGCCATCTCCTTCTGGATGAAGGGATGGGCGTGGAAGGCCTCGTGCACGCGCTGCTGGGCGTCGGCGTCGGGCAGCGGCAGGAAGGGCAGATCCAGCGCGGTATAGGCCGGGTGCTTGTCGGGATGGTACGAGGAGCACATGGTGGTGGCCTGCAGCGCGCCGACCTTGAGCAGGTCGAGCAGTTCCTTCGGCCCGCCGAAGCTCTCGTAGCCGATGGTGATGGTGAACTTGCCGCCGCTGCGGGTCTCGACGTGCTTCTTGACGGTCTCGATGCCGACCGTGAAGGCGCGCGGCTTGCCCCAAGTCGCCAACTTCCAGGCGACCTTGGGACCGTCGACCACGCCCTGCGCCACAGCCGGCCCGGCCATCGCCGCGACCGCGATCGCCGCCGCTACGAATCCAATCCGGGTCATGCTCCCCTCCCCTGTTCGATCAACGATTTGAAATTGAGCTTATAGGTGCTCGCCGAGCGGCGCAATCGGGCCCATCCACCGACTCAGGGCGTGTTGATGCGATCCAGCGGGAAGATCGGCCGGCGGACATGCTTGAAGTCGAGCATGCCGTAATCCGAGGTGCAGACGCCGACCCCGGCGCATTCGATCTCGGCCTTGGCGATCGGGCGGAAGGCGGCGCGCCAATGCACCCGGCTTTTCAGCATCAGAAAGCGTTTGGCGGTCGGCTCGATGCCCAGCGCGGTGAAGCAGCCCGGATCGTTGGGCTCGATCTGCCGGCTCAGCACCGCGATCTCGACCTTGCCGGTGTCCAGCACCGCCGAGCGGCCCATGTCCGACAGCGTGCCCTTGCCCATCGGCCCGCGATTGACGAAACGGCCGTCGCTGATCAGCTTGACCCGGCCGCTGACCTTGCGCGGTTCGCCCTTGCGGCCGATCGAGGGCATGTCGACCTTGCCGCCCAGGGGCAGGGCGATCTCGGCGCCGACCCCGGCCTTGACCATCTGTTCGACCGCCCAGGGATCGCAGATGCCGAAGGCGGCGACGTTGTCGAGGCCGGCATCCAGGATCGCGCCCAGCACCGCCATGGTGTCCATGGTGCCGCCCGAGGCGGCGTTGTCGTAGTGATCGAGCAGCACCACCGGCCCCTCGGTCGCCTTGGCGGCGCGGGCCAGCGACTGGGCCAAGGGCTCGATGCGATAGACGAAGGCTTCGCGTTCGCGCCAGGCGAAATCCAGCAACTCGTCGCGCAAGCGCTCGGCCAGCGCCTGGTCGCCGTCGGTCACCACCACCGCCGACAGCCCGGCCAGCTTTATGTCGGCGTGCGGAAAACCCACGAACAGCGTCGCCGCCAGCGCGCCCTCGCGCTCCATCGCCCGGCAGCGTTCCTGCAATTCGCGATTGGGGAAGTCGTCGGTGCCCTGGCGCATGACATGGGGCAGCATCGGCCGATTGCCCCAGGCCATCGTCGGCCGCGCCTTGCCCGCCAGCAAGGCGAAGATCGGCCGCCCCGCGCGCAGGCCGGTCTCGTAGACGTCGACATGGGGATAGGTCATGTAGCCGGCGACGGCATTGGCGTGCTCGATCATGGCCGGATAGAGATTGGTGTGCATGTCGAGCGCGACGCCGATCGGCGTGCGCGGGGCGATGGCGCGGATGCGCCGCAAAAGCTCGCCCTCGCCGTCCTCGTGGCGCTGGGTGACCATGGCGCCGTGCAGGTCGAGCAGGATGGCATCGCAGCCCTTGGCCACGGCCGCGCAGATGCGCTCGGCCATGTACTCGAAGGCGTCGCTCTCGACCGGGCCCGAGGGCCAG
Source organism: Alphaproteobacteria bacterium (assembly GCA_016869515.1). Lineage (GTDB taxonomy): Bacteria > Pseudomonadota > Alphaproteobacteria > VGDZ01 > VGDZ01 > VGDZ01. The sequence continues at coordinate 6,370 of VGDZ01000014.1, forward strand.
GCGTTGGCGGCGATCGGGATCGCGATCTCGGCCTTGGCGGCCTCGGCCAGCTCGATAAAGGCGCCGATCGCCGAGCCGGTGTTCTTGAAGGCGCGATAGGCCTCGTCGCCGACATAGGGCATGGCCTGGCCCTGGGCAAAGCGCGCGATCGGCGTCGGCACCGGCGAGAACGTGTTGGTCTCGTGCTTCATCTGGGCGATGACGACGCGCATGCGGATCCGCCTTATTGATGAATGGCACGAAAGAGTGGCGTCCCCTAGGGGGTTCGAACCCCTGTTCCCGCCGTGAGAGGGCGGTGTCCTAGGCCACTAGACGAAGGGGACGCAGGCGCCGACTACCTAGGGGTTTTGGAATGCTGGGTCAAGTTGACGCGGGTCTTATCAGGCGACCCGTGAAGTAATATCTTGATAGGTGTCATGAAAGCGCTGATGTCCGCGATCCTGATAGTGGCGGTGGTGGCACTGGGTTTGCCTCCAACGCAAGCCTTGTCTGTCGGAACCAATCCTGACCTGACTGCGGCCTGCGACGAGATCCGGGCCGATTGCTGCGATCCTGGTTCCAATGCGGGCGATTGCGGGCTCGATGTGGCCTGTATGACAGTGTGCGGAGTATCGATCGCGGGATCGATGCCCGACGCGATCGCGCTTTTGGCACGGCGGGCAAGCGATGTCCGCAATGACCTGACGGCTGCCCGCTTGGCGACGCGGCCGGCGGTACCTCCCTTCCGACCTCCTCGCGCGACGCTCCTCGGCTGAATCGCCGCGCCGCCGGCTTGTGCCGGACGGACGCGGATCGGTCCGCTTCGATGCGGACGCATCGCCATTCGAGGATCGCGCGTCATGAAAACTCTGCTTGCCCTGATTCTGCTCGGCGTCTTGGCCGCCGCCGGGTGGTATTGGCATTACGGCCTTCCGATCGATCCCCATGCCGGCCACGACATGTCCGCCACGGCACCCGAGCCGGCCGCCGGCCGCCGCGTGCTCTACTACCGCAACCCGATGGGCCTGCCCGACATCTCGCCGCTGCCGAAAAAGGACTCGATGGGCATGGACTATATCCCGGTCTATGCCGACGAGGCGGCCGAGGAACCGGGCGTGGTGCGCATCGCCGTCGAGCGCGTCCAGCGCGCCGGCGTGCGCACCGAAGCGGTCGGGCGCCATGTCCTGTCTCGCGCGGTGTCGGCGGTCGGCATCGTCGCCCTCGACGAGGCGCGTCAGGCCATCGTCACCGCCAAGTTCGGCGGCTTCATCGAGGAATTGCACGTCCCGGTCAGCGGCGTCGAGGTGCGGGCGGGACAGCCCCTGCTGCGGGTCTGGATCGAAAGCAACGAGATCCTGCAGAAGCAGGCCGATTTCCTGACCGCGCTGCGCGGCGGCACCAGCCGCTCGGGCGATCCCGAGCGCACCGAGCGCAATCTGCGGCTGTTCGGCTTTCCCGATTCGGCGATCGAAAGCTTGCGCCGCACCGGCGAGCCGGTGCGCTCGATCGTCGTCACCGCGCCGCTGGGCGGCACGGTGATCGAGAAGCCGGCGCTGGTCGGGATGCGTTTCGCCGCCGGCGAATCCCTCTTCCGCATCATCGACCATTCGCGGGTGTGGGTGATCGCCCAGGTGGCCGAGCGCGACCTGGCGGCGGTGGCGGTCGGTCACAAGGCGCGGGTGACGCTGACGGGCTATCCCGACGAGGCGCAGGAAGGGCGCGTGGCGCTGATCTTCCCCGAACTCGACGCCGCCACCCGCACCGCACGGCTGCGGATCGAGCTTCCCAACCCGAGCGGGCGCATCCATATCGGCCTCTACGCCGAGGTCGAGATCGAAAGCCCGCAGGCCGCGCGGCCGGTGCTGGCGGTGCCCGAGGCGGCGGTGCTGGACAGCGGAAGGCGGCGGGTGGCCTTCGTTGCGCTGGGCGAGGGCCGCTTCGAGGCGCGCGAATTGATCCTCGGCCGGCGCGGCGGCGGGTTGATCGAGGTGCGCAAGGGCCTGGCCGAGGGCGAGCAAGTCGTGACTCGCGGCAATTTCCTGATCGACGCCGAAAGCAATCTGCGTTCGGCGTTGGGCGGGCTGACCGATCCCGGGTCGCGGCCATGATCGCGCGCCTGATCCGCTGGTCGGCGACTCATGTCGTCTTGACCCTGATCGGCGCGGCGATCGCCGTGCTGATCGGACTCTACGCGCTCATGCGCCTGCCGCTCGACGCCATTCCCGATCTGTCGGATACCCAGGTCATCGTCTACACCGACTATCCCGGCCAGGCGCCGCAAGTGGTCGAGGACCAGGTCACCTTTCCGCTGACCACGGCGATGCTGAGCGTGCCGCGTTCGCGGGTGGTGCGCGGGTTCTCGTTCTTCGGCGTGTCGTTCGTCTACGTCATCTTCGAGGACGGCACCGATCTCTATTGGGCGCGCAGCCGGGTGCTGGAATATCTCAGCGTCGCCGCCCAGCGCCTGCCGCGCGGGGTGCAGCCCAATCTCGGTCCCGACGCCTCGGGCGTGGGCTGGGTCTACCAATACGCGCTGACCAGCCAGCGCCACGACCTGGCCGAGCTGCGTTCGATGCAGGATTGGCAGGTGCGTTTCGCCGTCGCCCGGGCCGAAGGCGTGGCCGAGGCCGCCTCGGTCGGCGGCTACGTCAAGCAATACGCGGTGACGGTCGATCCGCGCCGGCTGCGGGCCTATGGCCTGACGCTGGCGGCGGTGCGCGAGGCGGTGCGGGCGGGCAATCTCGACGTCGGCGGCCGCACCGTCGAGCTGGCCGAGACCGAGTTCATGATCCGCGGCCGCGGCTATTTCGCCGGTCCGGCCGACATCGAGAACGCGGTGCTGCGCGCCGCCGGCGGCGCGCCGGTGTTGGTCAAGGACGTGGCGCGGGTCGAGCTGGTGGCCGACGAACGCCGCGGCGTGGCCGAACTGAACGGCGAGGGCGAGGTCGCCAGCGGCATCGCCGTGCAGCGCCAGGGCGCCAACGCGCTCGACGTCATCGCCGCGGTCAAGAAGCGCCTGGCGACCGCGGCTTCGGCGCTGCCTGAGGGGGTCTCGATCCTGCCGGTCTACGATCGCTCGGCCTTGATCCACCGTGCCATCGAAACCCTGACCACGACCCTGCTCGAGGAAAGCCTGATCGTGGCGCTGGTGTGCTTCGTGTTCCTGTTGCATGCGCGCAGCGCGCTGGTGGCGATCGTCACCCTGCCGATCGGCGTGCTGGTGGCGCTGGCGGCGATGCAGGCACTGGGTATCGGCTCCAACATCATGAGCCTGGGCGGCATCGCCATCGCCATCGGCGCCATGGTCGACGCCGGCATCGTCATGATCGAGAACGCGCACAAGCGGCTGGAACACGCCCCGGCCGACGCGCCGCGCGCCGAGGTGCTGATCCGCGCCGCGCAGGAGGTCGGCCCGGCGCTGTTCTTCAGCCTGCTGGTGATCACCGTCTCCTTCCTGCCGATCTTCGCGCTCGAGGCCCAGGAAGGGCGGCTGTTCAAGCCGCTGGCCTACACCAAGACCTTCGCCATGGCGGCGGCGGCGGCGCTGTCGGTGACGCTGGTGCCGGCGCTGATGATGCTGTTCATCCGCGGCCGCATCGTCGCCGAGACCAGGAACCCGATCAACCGGCTGCTGATCTGGCTCTATCGCCCGGCGATCCGGCTGGTGCTGGCGGCCAAGACCCCGACCATCCTGCTGGCGCTGGCGGCGCTGGCCTATTCGGCGGTGCCGGCCAAGCGGCTGGGGCTCGAATTCATGCCGACGCTCAACGAGGGCACGCTGTTCTACATGCCGACCACCTTGCCCGGCCTGTCGGTGCACAAGGCAGGCGAGCTGCTGCAGACCCAGAACAAGATCATCAAGTCCTTTCCCGAGGTCGAATCGGTCTGGGGCAAGGCCGGCCGCGCCCAGACCGCGACCGACCCGGCCCCGGTCGAGATGTTCGAGACCGTGATCAATCTCAAGCCCGAGCGCGATTGGCGGCCGGGGATGACGGTCGATTTGCTGGTCGCCGAGATGGACCGGGCGCTGCAATTCCCCGGCGTCAGCAACGCCTGGACCATGCCGATCAAGGCGCGCATCGACATGCTGGCGACCGGCATCCGCACCCCGGTCGGGGTCAAGCTGTTCGGCCGCGATCTGGCCGAGCTGGAGGAGGTCGCGCGCGAGGTCGAGATCGCGTTGCGCGCCGTGCCCGGCACCACCAGCGCCTATGCCGAGCGCGTCATGGGCGGCTATTTCCTCGAAATCCTGCCCGACCGGCGCCGCATCGCCCGCTACGGCCTGTCGGTCGAGGACGTGCTGCGGGTGGTGTCCTCGGCGCTGGGCGCCGAGCCGATCACCACCACGGTCGAGGGCCGCGAGCGCTATGCCGTCACCTTGCGCTATCCGCGCGAAATCCGCTCCGATCCCGATGCCATCGCCGCCGAGGCGCTGGTGCCGTTGGCGAACGGCGGCTCGGTGCCGCTGGGCGAGGTGGCCGAGATCCGCCGCACCCAGGGCCCGACCGGAATCCGCACCGAGGACGGACAGTTGGCGGTCTACGTCTTCGTCGATTTCCGCGGCCGCGATCTCGGCGGCTATGTCCGCGACGCCAAGCTGGCGGTGGCCGAAGGCGTGGTCTTCCCGGTCGGCATGTCGATCGCCTGGAGCGGCCAGTTCGAATATCTCCAGCGCGCCGAGGCGCGGCTGCGCTATGTCGTCCCGGCGACGCTGTTGGCGATCCTGCTGCTGCTCTACCTCAATTTCCAACGGCTGTCGGACACGCTGATCGTGATGCTGTCGCTGCCCTTCGCCCTGGTCGGCGGGCTGTGGATGATGGATGCGATGGGCTTCAATCTCAGCGTCGCCGCCGCGGTCGGCTTCATCGCCCTGGCCGGGGTCGCGGCCGAGACCGGCGTCGTCATGCTGATCTATCTCGACCACGCCTGGCAGGAGACGCTGGCGAGATGCCGCGACCAAGGCCGAGCGCCCGGGCCGGCCGATCTTCACGCCGCCATCATGACCGGCGCGGTCGAGCGGGTGCGGCCCAAGATGATGACGGTGGTGACGATCATGGCCGGGCTGCTGCCGATCCTGTGGAGCACCGGCACCGGCTCCGAGATCATGCAGCGCATCGCCGTGCCGATGATCGGCGGCATGGTCTCATCGACCGTGCTGACGCTGCTGGTGATCCCGGCCCTGTTTGCGCTGGTGCGCGGCCGCGAGTTGAAAACCTAACCCGTCAAGCGCGCGAGGAAGGCATCGACGTCGGCCTCGCTGTCGACGCCCGAGGCCACCAGCCGGATCATGCTGGCGGGATAGCCCGGCCAGGGCCGCTTCGGCCAGCCGGCGGCGTAGAGCCGGTCGAGCATCGGCGCCGGCAGGTCGACGAACACCTCATTGGCCTCGACCGGGAACATCAGCTTGACCCCGGGCAGGCGTTCGAGTCCGGTCTTGAGCCGCTGGGCGAGGCGATTGGCGTGGCGCGCCGCCTCCAGCCAAAGCCCGTCGGTCAGGTAGGCTTCGAGCTGCGCCGAAAGGAACCGCATCTTCGAGAACAGATGCCCGCCGCGCTTGCGGCGATAGATCAGCGATTGCGCCGCCTCGGGGGTGAAGGCGATCGCCGCCTCGGCCGCCATGGCGCCGCCCTTGGTGGCGCCGAAGGACAGCAGATCGACTCCCGCCTTCCAGGTCAGATCGGCCGGCCGGCAGTTGAGCGCGGCGACGGCGTTGGCGAAGCGCGCGCCGTCGACATGCAGGCCGAGGCGGTATTTCTTCGCCACCGCGCCGATCGCCGCTGTCTCGTCGGGACGATAGAGCGTGCCGGCCTCGGTGGCGTTGGTCAGACTGATCGCCGCCGGCTGGACGTGGTGCTGCACGCCGATGCCGGCATTGGAGATTGCAGCGTCGAGCGTCTTGGCATCCAGCTTGCCGGCGGCGCCGTCCAACGCCACCAGCTTGGCGCCGCCGGTATAGAACTCGGGCGCGCCGCATTCGTCGACCTCGACATGCGCCTCGCGATGGCAGAACACCGCGCCGTAGGACGGGCACAGCGCCGCCAGCGAAATCGAGTTGGCGGCAGTGCCGGTCGCCACCGGCAGCACCGTCACGTCCTTTTCGAACAGCTCCGAGAACCGCCGGGTCAGGCGCTTGGTGAGGTCGTCGCCGCCATAGGCCGGCGCCGGATCGCGATTGGCGGCGGCGATCGCCGCCATGATCTTGGGATGGACCGCGGCGGTGTTGTCGGAAACGAACCTCATGCGTGCTCCTCGGCGGACAAAACGTCGGCGACGAAGTCGCCGCCATCGTAGCGAAAGGCGCGGGTGGCGCAGGCGCCGCCGGCATCGGCCGCGATCACCAGCCAGGCCAGCTCGGGATCGTTGGCCTGGGCGCGGTCGGCGGCCGAGGGCGCGGGCGCGCCGTCGGGATGGGAATGATAGACCCCGATCACGCTTTGCTCGACGCCGCTGGCCGAAAGCAGCGCCAGGTGCAGCGAGGGATCGATCGCGAAGGCGCGCGCCGGGTCGGGGGCGCGGTTCGGGCTGGCCTTGACCGCGTGCACGCGCAGGCCGCCCTCGGCCTCGCGCCTTCCCAGCAGAAGGCCGCAGGCCTCGTTCGGATATGCCGTGCGGGCATGGTCCTCGATCGCCCGCAGCAGAACGGGGGCGATGCCGATCACGGCAGGCACTCGACGATCAGGGTGGCGACCGGCTGGGCGCCCTTGGCCGGATCGACGATCAGAAGTCGCTGCGTGCCCGAGGCCTCGACCACGCGCAGCACCACGCGCTCGCCCACCGCCAGCGTCTCGGCCAGCCGCGCCCCCGGCGGCAGCACGACGGTGTGCTCGCCCGGCTTGGTCGCCTCGCGCCCGGCCAGCGTTGCCGGCGCCCGGGCGCCGATCTTGACCGCGATCAGCGTCGCCATGGCGACGATCGCCACGCCCAGCACGACGACGATAAGCTTGAGCGCCGGCATGGTTCCGATACTGTCCCCGAAAATGAGCCAAGCCCGGACCGAGACCCGCCGCCTGACCGTGTCCGAAGCGGATTCCGGCCAGCGGCTCGACAAGCTGCTGGCCGCGCGCTGGCCCGATCTGTCGCGCGCGCGATTGCAGGCGCTGATCAAGGCGGGCCAAGTGTCGGGCGGCGGGCGGACCTTATCCGAGGCCTCGATGCGGGTCAAACCGGGGTTGGCGGTGGCGGTGGAGTTGCCGCCGGCGGCGCCGGCGCGGCCCGAAGCGCAGGCGATTCCCTTGAGCGTGCTCTACGAGGACGCCGATCTGATCGTGATCGACAAGCCGGCCGGGCTGGTGGTGCATCCGGCGCCGGGCAATCCCGATCGCACGCTGGTCAACGCGCTGCTGGCGCATTGCGGGCCGAGCCTGGCCGGGATCGGCGGCGAGCGCCGGCCGGGCATCGTGCACCGGCTCGACAAGGACACCTCGGGCGTGATGGTGATCGCCAAGACCCAGGCGGCGCATGCCGATCTCGCCCGGCAATTCGCCGCCCACAGCGTCGAGCGCAGCTATCGCGCCTTGGTCTGGGGTGTGCCCAGTCCCGCGCGCGGGCGGATCGAGGGCGCCATCGGCCGCGATCCCCGCAACCGCAAGCGCATGGCGGTGGTCGGCCGCGGCGGCAAGCCGGCCGTGACCCATTATCGGCTGCTGGCGGCAAGGCCGCCCGCGCTGGCGCTGATCGAATGCCGGCTGGAAACCGGCCGCACCCATCAGATCCGAGTCCATTTGGCGGCCAAGGGCCATCCGCTGGTCGGCGATCCGCTTTATGGCCGGGCGCGCAAATCCTTGCTCAAGACCCTTGCCCCGGCCGAAAGCGAGGCCATAACCGAGTTCCCCCATCAGGCTTTACATGCGGGTTTGCTCGGATTTAGGCATCCCAAGACGAGGCGGGAAATGCGATTTAATTCTATGATTAACAATAGATTAACGACACTCCTCGAAAATCTCCACCTGGCGCACACGGAATAAAGCCAAGTACGGTTATCGGATATTCTTGACATCTGCGCCCGCCATCCTTAAATAGCCCGATCACTGTGCGCCTTGGGGTGCGATCGACCTGACTGGAATCGCGCGCGATCCATTCAGGCCGTAAATCGCACTCCAGAGGAGAAGGGGGGATGCTCCCCCGGCGGCGGAAGGGGAGTGCGGGAATGGCGGCTGCGGCCTTGCCGATTTTGGCTTCGGATGCGGGTCTGTCGCGGTACTTGGCCGAGATCCGCAATTTCCCGATGCTGACCGCGGACGAGGAGTTCATGCTGGCCAAGCGCTGGCAGGAACACCAGGACGCGGACGCGGCGCATCGCCTGGTGACCTCGCATCTGCGCCTGGTGGCCAAGATCGCCATGGGCTATCGCGGCTATGGCCTGCCGGTCTCCGACCTGATCGCCGAGGGCAATGTCGGCATGATGCAGGCGGTCAAGCGCTTCGATCCCGATCGCGGCTTTCGCCTCGCCACCTATGCCATGTGGTGGATCCGGGCCTCGATCCAGGAATACATCCTGCATTCCTGGTCGCTGGTGAAGCTCGGCACCACCGCCGCGCAGAAGAAGCTGTTCTTCAACCTGCGCCGGCTCAAGGGAAAGCTGAAGGCGATCGACGACGGCGATCTCAAGCCCGACCAAGTCAAGCAGATCGCGCGCACGCTGCATGTCACCGAGGACGAAGTGGTCAGCATGAACCGCCGGCTGGCGGGGCCCGATCACTCCTTGAATGCGCCGGTGCGCGAGGAGGGCGAGGGCGAGTGGCAGGACTGGCTGGTCGACGACGCCCAAAGCCAGGAAACCCGTCTCGGCGAGGACCAGGAATTCGCCGGCCGCCAGGCGCTGCTGCAGCGCGCGCTGGCGACGCTGGAGGTGCGCGAGCGCGAGATCCTGATCGAACGCCGCCTCAAGGAAGACCCGGCGACGCTGGAAGACCTTTCGGCCAAGTACAAGGTCAGCCGCGAACGCGTGCGCCAGATCGAGGTCCGCGCCTACGAAAAGCTGCGCCACGCCGTGCGCCGCGCCGCCAGCCAAGGGCATGATCGATCGGCCATGAACCTCGCGGCCCAGGACCGATCGCGAATCATGCCCTGAGGGCGCGTCGGCCGGTAACGGTCAGCGCGGATCGGTATCGACCGGCCTGATTTCGTCGCCGACGGCGATGCGGCCGGGGGCGATCACCTCGAGATAGATTCCCATGTCGGTGTGGCCGTAGCCGGTCATCAGCGACTTGAGCAGGTTGAGATCGCGCTTGGCGCTGACCGGATCGACATTGACCGCGGCGCAGCGGTTGATGCGCTCGGGCACCCGAAAGCGCGCCTGGCCGATGGCCAGTTCGCGGCCGACCCAGCCGAACTCGGCCCAGGGCTCGGCGCCCTCGATCAGGAGATTGCCGCGAAAGCGCAAGGGATCGACCGGCGCGGCGGCGACGCGCTCGAGGTCCTTGACCGAGGCGCGGTTGATCAGCGACAGCGTCTTGCCGGGAACGTCCATGAAAACGTGGCCTTCGGCCGCCACCAGCCGCGGCGCGCCGCGCGCCTCGTCCGCCAGATAGGCGCCGAAGAACTGCTCGATCACGGCGCGGCCGACCGGGGTCGAGACCTCGCCGCGCGCCACCGCCCGGCCGTCGCGCGACACGGTCAGCACGCGGCTGTGCGGATCGAAGCGCACGCCCAGCGCCGCCAGCCGCTCGTTCCGTTGCAGCATGAAGAAATTGGTCTTGCTCATCCATTCCGGCGCCTCGGGATCGAAGCGGGTCGAGCCGTGCGCCAGCGCCAGCACGCGGTCGTGCGGAATCGCCCCGCCGATTTCCAGATCGGCGGTTTCGACGGCTTCGGCGCTCATGCCCTTGACGGGATAGCGATAGAGGGCGGCAAGACGGGCCATGCCCCGGGGCATACACGCCCCCCTTGCCGCCGGCAAGCCTGCACCGGGCGGCGCGGCTTGACCCTCGGATGCGGTATATTTATGAAATTGTAGGAACAAGTAGGAATTTCGAAATGCCCCGCGCCACCACCGTCCTGTCGATTTCGCTGCCGCGCGCCATGGCCGCCCAGCTCGACCGCGTGCGCAAGGCCGAACACCGCACGCGATCCGAACTGGTGCGCGAGGCGCTGCGGCATTATGTCAGCGCGGCCTCCACCCGAGCCGTGCGGGCGCGCGCGGCCGCCTTGCCCGAGGTCGAACCCGAAGCCGACGAAATCGCCGCGGTGGCGGCGGGCCGGGCGCGGGTCCTTCGGCGCGGCGCGGGCGATGATCTGGCGCGTCGAGCCAAGCCGTAACGCACGCAAGAGCCTCGATCGTCTGCCGCCGGCGGATCGGCGTCGGATCGAGGCCGCTCTCGCAACTCTGTCGACCGATCCACTGGCCGGCGATGTGGTCAAGCTCAAGGGCCTGGACGCGTTCCGCCGCCGGGTCGGCGATTATCGCGTAATCTTTGGTATCGATTTTCCGGCCCGCAAGGTGCTGGTTTTCGACATCCTGCGCCGGACCACCACGACGTATCGCTGAAATGCCCCCCTTGCCGCCGGCAAGCCGCTGACCCACATAAGGAGCGGGGACAAGCGCCGTGCCTGCGGGGCGGCGGCTTGTGCCCGGCAGTCCACCGCATCCGCCCATCCGGGGGATGTGCCGAAAGGAACGGTCATGGATTTCGAGAAATACACCGAGCGCGCCCAGGGCTTCGTGCAGGCGGCGCAGATGCTGGCGCAGCGTTCGGGCCATCAGCGTCTGACGCCCGAACACGTCCTCAAGGTGCTGCTCGACGACAAGGAAGGCCTGGCGGCCGGCCTGATCCGCGCCGCGGGCGGACGGCCCGAACAGGCGCTGGCCAAGATCGAACAGGCGCTTGCCCGCCAGGCCAAGGTCGAAGGCCAGGGCGCCGGCCAGCTATACCTCGCGCCCGAGACGGCGCGGCTGTTCGAGCAGGCCGAAAAGGCCGCCGAGAAGGCGGGCGATTCCTTCGTCACCGCCGAGATGCTGCTTCTGGCCCTGGCTTTGTCCAGCGGCCAGCCGGCGGCGGACGCGCTGAAGGATGCCGGCGTCGCCGCCCAGGGGTTGAACGCCGCCATCAAGGACATGCGCAAGGGCCGCAAGGCCAACACCGCGTCCGCCGAACAAGGCTACGACGCGCTCAAGAAATACGCCCGCGACCTGACCGAGGCGGCGCGCGCCGGCAAGCTCGATCCGGTGATCGGCCGCGACGAGGAGATCCGCCGCGCCATCCAGGTGCTGGCGCGCCGCACCAAGAACAACCCGGTGCTGATCGGCGATCCCGGCGTCGGCAAGACCGCGATCGTCGAGGGCCTGGCGCTGCGCATCGTCAACGGCGACGTGCCGGAATCGCTCAAGGACAAGAAGCTGATGGCGCTCGATCTCGGCGCCCTGATCGCCGGCGCCAAGTTCCGCGGCGAGTTCGAGGAGCGCCTCAAGGCGGTGCTGTCCGAGATCACCGCCGCCGCCGGCGAGATCGTGCTGTTCATCGACGAGATGCACACCCTGGTCGGCGCCGGCAAGGCCGACGGGGCGATGGACGCCTCCAACCTGCTCAAGCCGGCGCTGGCGCGGGGCGAGCTGCATTGCGTCGGCGCCACCACGCTGGACGAATACCGCAAGCATGTCGAGAAGGATGCCGCGCTGGCGCGGCGCTTCCAGCCGGTGTTCGTCAGCGAGCCCACGGTCGAGGACACGGTCTCGATCCTGCGCGGGCTGAAGGAGAAATACGAGGTCCATCACGGCGTCCGCATCCAGGACGGCGCGCTGGTGGCGGCGGCGACGCTGTCGCACCGCTACATCGCCGACCGTTTCCTGCCCGACAAGGCGATCGACCTGATGGACGAGGCCGCCAGCCGGCTGCGCATGACGATCGATTCCAAGCCCGAGGCGATCGACGAGCTGGACCGGCGCATCATCCAGCTCAAGATCGAGCGCGAGGCGCTGCGCAAGGAATCCGACACCGCCTCGCGCGACCGGCTGAAGAAGCTGGAAGCGGAATTGGCCGAGCTCGAAGCGCGCTCGGCGACGCTGACCGCCGAATGGCAGGCGCAAAAGGACAAGCTGTCGGGCGCGCGCAAGACCCAGGAGAAACTGGACGCGGCGCGTTCCGAACTCGACATCGCCCAGCGCAAGGGCGATCTCGCCCGCGCCGGCGAACTGGCCTATGGCGTGATCCCGTCCCTGGAAAAGGCGCTGGCCGCGGGTCCGGACGAGGGCGCCAAGCCGATGCTCAAGGAATCGGTCGGCGAGGAGGAGATCGCGCAGGTGGTGTCGCGCTGGACCGGGATTCCGGTCGACCGCATGCTGGCGGGCGAGCGCGAGAAGCTGCTGGCGATGGAGGCGCGCATCGGCCGCCGCGTCATCGGCCAGGACGAGCCGGTCAAGGCGGTGTCCGAGGCGGTGCGCCGCGCCCGCGCCGGCCTGCAGGACCCCAACCGGCCGATCGGCTCGTTCCTGTTCCTCGGTCCGACCGGCGTCGGCAAGACCGAGCTGTGCAAGGCGCTGGCCGAGTTCCTGTTCGACGACGAGCAGGCGATGCAGCGCATCGACATGTCGGAATACATGGAAAAGCACGCCGTGGCGCGGCTGATCGGCGCGCCGCCGGGCTATGTCGGCTACGACGAGGGCGGCGCCCTGACCGAGGCGGTGCGGCGCCGGCCCTACCAGGTGATCCTGTTCGACGAGGTCGAGAAGGCGCATCCCGACGTCTTCAACGTGCTGCTGCAGGTGCTGGACGACGGCCGCCTGACCGACGGCCAGGGCCACACCGTCGACTTCAAGAACACCATCGTCGTCTTGACCTCGAACCTGGGATCGGACGCGCTGGCGGCCGAGACCGGGACCGAGATCATGGGACCGACCCGCGATCGGGTGATGGCGGCGGTGCGCCAGGCCTTCCGGCCCGAATTCCTCAACCGGCTGGACGAGATCATCCTGTTCCATCGTCTCGGCCGCCAGCACATGGCCGGCATCGTCGACATCCAGGTGGCGCGCCTCGCCAAGCTGCTGGCCGAGCGCAAGATCGGTCTGGCGCTGGACGACAAGGCGCGGGCCTGGCTGGCCGAGGCCGGCTACGATCCGGTCTACGGCGCCCGGCCCCTGAAGCGCGCCATCCAGCGCCATCTCCAGAACCCGCTGGCCGGAATGATCCTCGAAGGCAAGATCCCCGACGGTGCCGCGGTGCGCATCTCGGCCGGCGAGGACGGGCTGGTCATCGGCCCGGCGCTGGCGGCGGCGCCCGAAGCCGCCGAGGCGCCGCCCGCCCGCAAGCGCGCCGCGCGGGGTTGACCGCCCGCCTGGCTTGACTGCCGCCCGGTCCGGCGCAACATGGCCGCCGGACCTTGGGGGGATCGTCATGCGCCATGCCATTCTGGGCTTCGCCCTGCTGGCCGGAACCGCCGCCTGGGCGCAGCCGGCCGATCTGGTCTTGCGCAATGGGCGCATCGTCACGCTCGACGCCGGCGATCGCGTCGTCCAGGCCGTCGCCGTCAGGGGCGAGCGCATCGCCGCCGTCGGCAGCGAGGCCGAGATCGCGCCCCTGGTCGGGCCGGCGACCGCCAGCCTCGATCTCGGCGGCCGCACGGTGGTTCCCGGGCTGATCGACAGCCATCTGCACCAGCTTTTCGCCGCCCTCAACGGGCCGCAAGTGCAGCTTCTCGATGCGCGCTCGATCGCCGACGTGCAAAAGGCGATCGCGGCGCGGGTCGCGACCACGCCGCCGGGCAATTGGGTGGTGGCGTCCTCGGGCTGGCACGAAAGCCTGCTGGCCGAGGGCCGCATGCCGACGCGGCACGAACTCGATGCGGTCTCGCCCGAGCATCCGGTGATCATCCCGCGCGGCGGACATGTCGTCACCGTCAATTCCAAGGCGCTGGAACGCGCCGGAATAACCAAGGACACGCCCAGCCCGCTGGGCGGCGTGATCGTGCGCGACGCCAATGGCGAAGCCACCGGCGTGCTTTTGCAGAACGCCGCCAACCTGGCCCGCCGCGTGCAGCCTTCGCCGCCGCCGCCGCCGCGGCAGATCGAACTGCTCAAGGCGGCGATGGCCGAGCTCAACCGCCACGGCCTCACCGGCGTGGTCGAGCCCGGGCTCGATGCCCGTGCGGTCGCGGTCTACAACCAGCTGCGCGCCGAGGGCGGCATGACGGTGCGCACCGACGTGCTGCTGCGCGGAGCATCCAAGGCCGATGTCGAGGCCGCGATCAAGCTGGCCGCAGAACAAAGCAACGATCTCTGGCTGCGCTTCATCGGCGTCAAGTTTCCGATCGACGGCGGGGTCGAGGGTGCGCGCATGTACCGGCCCTACCGGATCGTGCCCGGCGAGCAGACCAATCCCGATTATCGCGGCGTGCTGCTGATGCCGCCGGGCGGCGAGGACGAATATGTGGAAAGCCTCAAGCTGGTGGCGCGCGCCGGGCTGGTGGCGCAGACCCATGCCGTCGGCGACGAGACCATCGACGCCGTCACCCGCGCCTACAAGCGGGTCGATGCCGAATTTCCGCTCAAGGGCCGGCGCTGGGCGGTGATGCACATCTTCCTGCCGACGCCCGATGCCATCCGCGAGCTGGCGCGCATGGGGGTGATGGCGACGGCGCAGGACCATCCCGTGCTGCTGGGCCACAACCAGCGCCGCTGGTGGGGCGAGGAGCGCGCCGCCTACGCCATCCCGATCCGCGCCCTGATCGATGCCGGCATCCATGTCGGCGGCGGCACCGACGGCCCGGTGCTGCCGGTCGATCCCTTCCTGTCGATGGGCTGGATGACGACGCGGCGCGTGCTGGCGGGCTATGTGCTGGGGCCCGAGCAGGCGATCGCGCCGCGCGAGGCGCTGCGGCTCTATACCGTCAACAACGCCGTGCTGCTGGGCACCGAACGCGAGCGCGGCACGCTCGAGACCGGCAAGCTGGCCGATCTGGCGGTGCTGTCGCAGGACATCCTCTCGGTGCCGCGCGAATCGATCCGCGACACCAAGGCGGTGCTGACCGTGGTCGGCGGCAAGATCGTCCACCGCGCCGGGCTGTGACGGTGACCGAAGGCAAGATAACGCGCCGGCTGGCGGCGATCCTCGCCGCCGACGTGGTCGGCTACAGCCGGCTGATCGGAACCGACGAGTTGGGCACCATCCGCGCCTTGCGGGCGCTGCGCGGCGAATGCGTCGATCCGGCGGTGGCGCGCCATCGCGGGCGGGTGTTCAAGGCGACCGGCGACGGCGTGCTGGTCGAATTCGCCAGCGTGGTCGATGCCGTCGCCTGCGGCATCGAGATCCAGCGCGCCATGCCGGGGCGCAACGCCGCTCTGCCCGAGCAGCGGCGGCTGGTGTTGCGCATCGGCATCAACGTCGGCGACATCGTCATCGACGGCGAGGACGTGCTGGGCGACGGCGTCAATGTCGCGGCCCGGCTGGAATCGCTGTGCGAGCCGGGCGGGCTGTGCATATCGCGCAGCGCCAACGAGCAGATCCGCGACAAGCTCAACCTGTCCTTCGCCGATCTGGGCGAGCACGCGGTCAAGAACATCGCCCGCGCCGTCGGCGTGTTCGGCCTGCGTGCGGAGGACATCGCCGGCCTGCCCGAGGTCGCGCTGGAGGGGGCGGTCGCGGCGGGCTCCGGTGCGCCGGGTCCGAGCCGCCCGGAGATCCGCTACTGCCGGTCGGGCGACGGGACGGAACTGGCCTTTGCCGCTTTGGGCCAGGGGTCGCCGGTGGTCAAGGTCGGCAACTGGATGACCCATCTCGAAATGGACTTCGACAACCCGGTCTGGGGCCGGCTCTACGGCGAGTTGGCGCGGCGGCATCGGTTCGTGCGCTACGACACCCGCGGCAACGGCTTGTCGGACCGCGAGGTCGAGGACATTTCGTTCGATCGTTTTGTCGATGATCTGGCGGCGGTGATCGACGCCGCCGGGATCGAGCGCTGCGCGCTGGTCGGCATCTCGCAGGGTTGCGCCATCGCCGTGGCCTATGCCGCGCGACATCCCGAGCGCGTCAGCCGCATGGTGCTCTACGGCGGCTACGTGCTGGGCGCCAACAAGCGCAGCCGGACGGCCGCGCAAATCGAGGAATTCGAGGCGACGCTGACCTTGATGCGCCTGGGATGGGGCCAGAACAATCCCGCCTTCCGCCAGATGTTCACCACCCAATTCATTCCCGAAGCCACGCGCCAGCAGGCCGACTATTTCAACGAGCTGCAGCGCGCCTCGACTTCGCCCGAAACCGCGGTGCGCATCATGCGGGCGATCGCCGAAACCGATGTCGGCGATCTGCTGGCAAAGCTGCGCGCGCCGACCCTGGTGCTGCATGCGCGCGAGGATGCGCGCGTGCCGTTCGAGATGGGCCGGCGCATGGCGGCCGGCATTCCCGGGGCAAGATTTCAGCCGCTGCAAAGCCGCAATCATCTGATCCTGGAGACCGAGCCGGCCTTCGCGCAGTTGCTCGACGCGGTGACCGGCTTCCTGGCCGAGTGATCGGAAGCCGGCGCCGGGTTAGGGCATGATCGATCTGTCTTGAACCGTGTGGTTCAAGACAAATCGATCATGCCCTCGTCACGCATCGAACAGCGGCTTGGCCGAATCCAGGATGGATCGTTTGCGGATTGCGTTGTTCGACTCGACCACCGCCTCGCGTTCCACCAGATCGACTTGTCGGCCCGCCAGATCGGCCAATTCGCGCTCCATGCGCACGAACTTCAGCAGGCTCCACCGCGCTTCGGGGCGAAACGTCACCAGGATATCGAGGTCGGAATCGGGACCGGCCTCGCCGCGTGCCGCCGAGCCGAACAGTTCCAGCCGCGCGATCTTCCAACGTGCGCAAAACGCCGAAAGGCGTGCTGGATCGAGGGAGTTTGCCACGACCGCGTTCATGATCTCGTTATAGCACGTCCCATCCGCTCAACCCTTGACGCGGTAGGCTTCGAGCGGCAGGCCGGAGACGGTGAAGCGCGCCGGTTCGAGCGCGAAGCCGGGATCGGCGCCGAGCTGTTCATGGGCGCGGGCGTCGATCAGGATCTCGGATTTCTCGGCCAGGTCCTCGCCCATCTTGCAGGCCAGGTTGACGCAATCGCCGAACAGGTCATGCCCCGGCACCAGCAGGTACTCGCCATAGGCGATGCCGCTCGAGACATGGATGTCGCGCGCGTCCTCGGTCGCCAGGTTGAGGCGGCCGAATTCGAGGTTGATCCGCCGCGCCGCCTCGATCGCCGGCGCCACGCTCTTGAACACCGCGAACAGGTTGTCGGCCTCGAACTTGACCAGCTCGCCGCCCTGGCGCTCGACGATCGGCTGCGTCGTCGCCTGCATCCGCCGCACCATCGCCAGGTAATGGACGATACCAAAGCGGCGGGTGAACAGGGAAAAGCCGCTCATGTCCTGGATCAGCACCGCGCCCTGGCGGCCGAATTGCTGCCAAAGCTGTTTTTCCAGCGCGGCGCGGTCGGCCGGGGCGGCCTCGGCGGCGTTGTAGCGATCCAGCAATCGGACGAACCGGTCCATGGCCGCCTCCGTCCCGCGGGCCGCGGGCGCGGCCCGAGTCTAGACCTTGGGACGCGGTCTAGGCAGCCTCTTCCTTGACGTTGGCCGGGCGGTAGGCGATCGAGGCATGGGCCGGGCAATAGGGCCGGCCCTGGGCCGAGGGCGCGCCGCAGAAGCGGAAACCCGGCTCGCGCGGATGGCCGATCGGCCATTGGCATTTCGGGCCGACGAAATTGGGCGGCGCCGGCATCGGCGTCATGGCGATCTGGGGCTGGGGCGGCTGCGGCGCCATGATGCGCGGCTCCGAGCGCCGCTTGACCGGCGAGGGCCGCGCCGGAAGGTTCATGCGGTGCGCCTTGCCGACCACCGCGTTCTTGGTGATGCCGAGGCGCCGGCCGATCTCAGCCGTGCTCAGCCCTTCCTGCCAAAGGCCCTTGAGCTGATCGACCTTTTCGGTCGTCCAGATCGAGGGCGGCTGGCCGCCAGCGACTTGCGAAATATCTTCCATCGACGCCTCCCCAAACCGCGAGGTACCACTAGATATGGTAGCAGAACGTCCGTTTCCCGCAAGACCTGGGTATCAAGGTAGGACGAAATAGATGGGGATAAATCCTCCGTCCTGAGCTGCGCGCAAGGCCGCGAACAATGGCCCCGCGGCCAGGAACCAAAGCCCGTCGCGCAGCGTGCGCAAGGGAAAGACCGGATTCATCGGCACGCTCTCGGGTAGGTTCCAGCGCGACCAATCCGGCCACCAGCGCGGCACCTGGCGGCGATAGTCGTCGTAGGCTTGGCCGAAGCTTGCCGCCAGGAAGGCCTCCTCGCGCGCCACCACCGCCGGATAATAAAGCGCGAAGGCCAGCGCCAGCCCCGCCGCCACGCTGGCCATGCCCGAACTCAGGCCGACGCCGATCAGGCCCATGAACGAGGCGACGTAAAGCGGATTGCGCACCACGCCGAAGGGGCCGTCGCGGACGATCTCCTGGTTCTTGCGGCCGCCGACGAAGCAGGAGGCATAGATCCGCCCGCACACCCCCAGCACGATCAGGAATTGGCCCAGCCAGAACAGCGCCTGGAAGGCGAGACCGTCCGCGGCCCATTGCGGCCGGCTGACCGCAAGCAGCGGCAAGGCCAAGATCGCCGCCAGCACGGTATGCCGGCGGCGGGCCTTGAGCAGCAGGGCGCTGTCGACGGGCGGGGTCATGCCGCGCGGGGCCGGACCTCGCGGGCGATGCGGGGCGACAGCGCGATCCGCGCCGATTCGAGATCGAACCGCGCCTGAAGATTGATCCAAAACTCGGCGGTGGTGTCGAAATACCGCGCCAGCCGCAAGGCCGTGTCGGTCGAGATGCCGCGCCGCCCGAGGACGATGTCGTTGGCGCGCGAGCGCGGCACGCGGATCGCCCGCGCCAGGGCGTAGACGCTGATGCCCATCGGTTCCAGGAAATCCTCGCGCAGGATTTCGCCGGGGTGAATCGGTGCCAGCCGCCGTCCGGCCGCGACCGACGACAGATCGACCCGTCCGGCATCGAGATCCTCGCGCCGTATCGAGCCTGGCCTTAGCCTAATGGTAGTCAACGACCTCGACCTCCCATGCCGCGCAAGATCGCTGGTACCGAAATCCGGTACGTTCGGCAAGCGGCGATCAGTCGCCGCGGTGGTGCAGGTGGCGATCCAGCGCCAGCAGCGCGGCGTTGGCCAGGGCGGCGAAGGCGAACAGCAGCGTCGCCACGGTCATGATGGTGCCCGAGTCGTTGAGGCCGATGGCGTTCATGATCAGGAAACCGAGGCCGCGCTTGGCGGCGAACATCTCGCCGATCAACACGCCCAGCAGCGTCAGCGAAAAGCCGATGCGCAGGCCCGAGACGATCTCGGGCAGCGCCGCCGGCAGCAGCACGGTCAGCGCGGTGGTGCGCGCATCCAGCCGCAGCACGCGCGCGGTGCGGGTCAGCACCGGCGCCAGGTTGCGCACCGCCGCCATGCTGAACAGCACCACCGGCACGATGCCGTGGATCGCGCCGAAGGCGACCTTGGCCGGCAGGCCGAGGCCGAACACCAGCAGCATGATCGGATAGAGCGTCACCTTGGGCAGCGAGGCGAAGGCGGTCAGCACCGGCTCGGCCACCTCGCCGGCCAGGCGCCGGAAGCCGAACCACAGCCCCAGCACCAGCCCGCCGCCGGCCGAATACAGCAACGCCCAGCCGAAGGCGATCGCGGTCTCGGCGACATGGCGCCAGAAGCGCGGGCTTTCCAGCTCCTCGCCGATCTGGCGCAAGGTGGCGGCGGGCGAGGCCAGGCCCTCCTCGCCGACGCGCCAATGCAGCGCCTGCCACAGCACCACCAGGGCGACCGAGACCAACAGCATGTCGAGCGCCCGGCGCTTCATCGGCCGCGGCGCCGCAATTCGCGCCGTTCGATCCGCTGCACCACCAAATTGATCAGCACCACCGCGGTCAGCAGGAACAGCATCAGCCCGTACATGGTGCGGTTGTCGAAGTTGTTGTAGGCGAAGGAGATCTCGTGGCCGAGGCCGAAGCCCGAAAGGATGAACTCGCTGGCGATGACGCCGATGAAAGCGTAGGCCAGCGCCAGCTTCACCCCGGTCAGCAGATAGGGAAAGGCCGAGGGCAGGTCGATGCGCAGCGCGCGCTCGATCGGCGTGAGCCGATGCACGCGCGCGGTCTTGCGCAGGACGCGCGGAATCCGTCCCAGCCCGTCCAGCGTCGCGATCGTCATCGCCGCCACCGAGAACAGGAAGGCGATGGCGATTATCGGCGCATCGCCCATGCCGAACAGCACGATGAACAGCGGGTAGAACACGAACACCGGCACCGCGTACCAGGTCGCCAGCCAGGGATCGAGCGCGCGCCGCAAGCCCGGCAGCGCGTGCAGCACCACGCCGATCGTCGCCCCGGCCAGCACCGCGATCAGGAAGGCCCAGGCGACGTTGCCGAAGGTCTTGGCGGCATGCGGCCACATCGCCGGTCCCGCCATCAGCCGGCCCAGCGCCAGCGCCATCTCGCTGGGCGGGATCATGGTGATCTTCTTGATCGCGCCCAGGCGGCAAAGCAGTTCCAGCAACGCCACCGCCCCGCCGAGAATGCCCAGCCGCCAGGCGCCGGCGCGGCTCATGGCCGCTGGTGCCCCAGCGCCTTCAGCGACTCGTCGCGCAACAGCGACCACAGCCGCGCCGTCAGCGCGCCGAAACTGGGCTCGGCGGCGATGCGCGAATCGCGCTCCCGCGCCCAGCCGGTGTCGATGATGTCGATGAAGCGGCCGGGCCGCGCCGACATCACGCCCACCCGGTCCGACAGCATCGCCGCCTCGTCCAGCGCGTGGGTGATCAGCATGACGGTGGCGCCGCTCGCCCGCCACAACCGCAACAGCTCGTCGCCCATCAGCAGCCGGGTCTGCGCGTCCAGCGCCCCGAACGGCTCGTCGAGCAGGATCAGCCGCGGCTCCATCACCAGCGTGCGGGCGATGCACACCCGCTGGCGCATGCCGCCCGAAAGCTGCGCCGGATAGGCGCGGGCGAAATCGACCAGCCCCATGAAGCGCAGCGCCTCGTCGACCCGGCGCTGGACCTCGGCCGCCTCGCGCCCGGCGCGGCGCAGGCCGAAGGCGACGTTGTCCCACACCGTCAGCCAGCCGAAGCTGGCGTCTTCCTGGAACACCACGCCGATGCCGTCGGGCACTTCCCCCGCGACGTCGCGTTGCTCGAAGGTGACCCGGCCCTCGCTGGGCGCGGCCAGGCCGGCGACGACGTCCAGCAAAGTCGACTTGCCGCAGCCCGAAGGCCCGACCACGCCGAAGAACTCGCCCCGCCGCAGATCGAGATCGAGCGGCCCCAGCGCGTGCACCGCCGCCTGGCCGGCGGCCGCGGGATAGACCCGGCTGACGCCCATCAGCCGGGCATGGACTTGGCTCACGCGCGAACTAGCTGCGCAGGTCGGTCGGCAGGAAGGAGCGGTCGATCAGCTTCGACCAGTCGACCGGGCCGGGCGGCAGGCCGCCGACCAACTGCAGCCCGCGCACCATCTGGTTCATGCCTTCGATGTCGAGCTGGCCGCGCGACCAGTAGTCGATCGCGATCATGTTGCGGATCGAGGTCTCGGCCACCTTGGGGTCCAGCTTGTAGGCCTTGGCGAAGATCGCGCCGGCCTCGGCCGGGTTCCGGTGGATGAAGTCGACGCCGCGGCGGCGGCCGTCGATGATGGCGCGCAGCGTGCCGGCGCTCTTCTGCGCGAATTCGGGCGTGGTGATGCCGACGGTCTGCATGATCGGCGGCAGGATGTCCTTGTTGTAGACATAGGGCCGGTACTTGTCCTGGGTGCGGGCCCAGATCGGATCCATGTTGGGGGCGATGTCGACCCCGCCGTTCGCCAGCGCGGTCAGGCCGGCGCCGATGCCGCCGGTCGAGACCAGCGTGACGTCGGCGGGCTTGAGCCCGGCCTTGTCCAGCATCAGCACCGCCAGCATCTCGGTGACCGATTTCGGGCTGGTGAAGGCGATGCGCTTGCCCTTGAGATCGGCCAGGGTCTTGATCGGCGAATTGGGATTGACCACCCACAGGATGTCGTCGACCGTGCGCGCGCCGCCGCTGACGATCTTGATGTCGATGCCTTCGCGCGTCGCCGCCACCGCCGCCGACAGCGCCACTTCGCCGAACGGCAGCCCGCCGGCCAGCACGTTGCGCACCGTGGTGCCGCCGCCTTGGCTGGAAAGAATGCCGGTGACGTCGACCCCGGCCTGCTTGAACAGGCCTTTTTCCATGGCGACGGCATAGGGCGCGCCGTACATCAGCACGCCCCAATGGGTGACGCTGATGTCCTCGGCCTGGGCGGCGCCGGTCAGACCGGCGACCAGGCCGGCGGCCAGCAGGCGCGTGCGCAGCGATGTCATGGCGATTGCCTCCCCTCGGGCGATGGTGTTTGCTTTGCGCCAGTCTAGCTTTCCGGAGGCGGGTGGGGAAATGAGCAAACCGAGCCTGAAAGCGCGCCTGGCGGACAAGCGGCTGATCGCCGCCCCCGGCATCTACGACATGATCTCGGCGCGCATCGCCGACGGCATGGGTTTCGAGGCGCTCTACATGACCGGCTACGGCACGGTTGCCTCGCATCTAGGCCTGCCCGATGCCGGACTGGCCAGCTACACCGACATGGTCTCGCGCGTGACGCAGTTCTGCCAGGGCACGCGCACGCCGGTGATCTGCGACGGCGACACCGGCTATGGCGGGCTGCTCAACATCCGCCACACCGTGCGCGGCTACGAGGCGGCGGGCGCCGCCGGCATCCAGATCGAGGACCAGGAAGCGCCCAAGAAATGCGGCCACACGCCGATGAAGCGGGTGGTGCCGCTGGCGGAGGCGGTGCGGCGGATCGAGGTGGCGGCGGATGCGCGCGCCTCGGCCGAATTCCTGGTCGTCGCCCGCACCGATGCCCGCGCCATGCTGGGGCTCGACGAGGCGCTGCGCCGCGGCGAGGCCTTCCGCAAGGCCGGCGCCGACATCGTCTTCGTCGAGGCGCCGGAAAGCGAGGCCGAGTTCGCCGCCATCGGCCGCGCCTTCGACTGTCCCCTGCTGGCCAACATGGTCGAAGGCGGCAAGAGTCCGATGCTGACCCCGGCGCGGCTGCAGGAACTGGGCTTCCGCATGGCGATCTATCCCGGCTCGGGCTTCACCGCGGCGGCGGCGGCGCTGCAGGCGGTCTATCGCCGCATCCGCGACACCGGCTCCTCGCTCGGCGCCGGCGTGCCGCTTTATCCTTTCCCCGAGATGAACAAGCTGATGGGCTTCGAAGACGTGTGGGCGTTCGAGCGGCGCTGGGCCGAGGGCGAAAAGGGCCGCGCATCATGACCGGCATCGCCGACTACGACCGCTACGACGCGCTGGGCCTCGCCCGGCTGGTGCGCGAGCGCCAGGTGACGGCGGGCGAGCTGCTCGACACCGCGCTCGAACGCGCCGCCAAGATCAACCCCGCCATCAACGCCATCGTCTACCCCATGGCCGAGGAGGCGCGGCGCGCGATCGCCGCCGGGGTCCCGCAAGGCCCCTTCGCCGGCGTGCCCTATCTGATCAAGGATTTCCAGGCGCTCTATCGCGGCACCCCGACCAGCTTCGGCTCGTCCTTCCTCAAATACCTGGTGGCCGAGACCGACAGCGAGATGGTGGCGCGCGCCCGCCGCGCCGGGTTGGTGACCTTCGGCAAGACCAACACGCCCGAATTCGCCATGGCCTCGACCACCGAGCCGCGGCTGTTCGGGCCGACCCGCAATCCCTGGAACCTCGGCCGCTCGGCCGGCGGTTCCTCGGGCGGGGCGGCGGCGGCGGTGGCGGCCGGGATCCTGCCCTTGGCGCACGCCACCGACGGCGGCGGCTCGATCCGGATTCCGGCCTCGGCCTGCGGGTTGTTCGGGCTCAAGCCCAGCCGCGGCCGCAACTCGATGGGGCCGCTGGTGGGCGAGGGCCTGGCCGGCGCCGCGGTCGAGCATTGCGTCTCGCGCAGCGTGCGCGATTCGGCGGCGCTGCTGGACGCGACGCGCGGCTACGCGGCGGGCGATCCCTATACCGCGCCGCCGCCCTTGCATCCCTATCTGTCCGAAGTCGGCGCGCCGCCCGGCCGGCTGCGCATCGCGGTCTCGACCGAGCCTTTCTTCCCGGCCGAGGTCCATGCCGATTGCAAGGCGGCGGTGGCGGACGCCGCCAAGCTTTGCCGCGATCTCGGCCACGACGTCGAGGAAGCCGCGCCCGCGGTCGAGCGCGCGGCGCTGGCCGAGGGCTATCGCGTCATTTCCTCGACCCAGATCGCCTCGGTGATCGAGGCCCGCGCCGGCGGCCGGCCGATCGGCCCGGCCGATTTCGAGCCCGCCACCTGGCAGCTCTATCTCGAAGGCAAGCGCCGCGGCGGGATCGAGTTCCTGCGCGCGGTGCAGGGCTTCCACCGCCTCGGCCGGCAGGTGGCGCCGTTCTTCGAGCGCTACGATCTGCTGCTGACCCCGACCCTGGGCGCGCCGCCGGTGCCGATCGGCCAGATCTCGACCGACACCGATTCGCTCGACCGTTTCTGGGCGGCGGTGTGGGCCTTCGCGCCCTTCACCGCGCTGTTCAACGCTTCGGGCCTGCCGGCGATGAGCGTGCCGCTGTGGTGGAACGCCGACGGCCTGCCGGTCGGGGTGCAGTTCGCCGCGCGCTACGGCGCCGAGGGGGTGCTGTTCCGCATGGCCGCGCAACTGGAGCAGGCGCGGCCCTGGTTCGAGCGCCGGCCGCCGGCGACGGCATGAGTCGGCCGCGATTGTAAAGAATCTGGCTCGTGTGTAAAAAAGCGCGTGAGGGGAGTGTATTCGGTTTGTCATGAACGGCGTTGTCGACCAGCGGCCCGGTGCGGGGCCGGGCGGAATGACGAATCGGTTCGACCGGCTGTCGGTCGCCATCGTCGGCTTTGCGCTGGCGGTGCTGGCGGTGCTGTGGGTATCGATCGAAGGCTTCGTCGCCGCGGAAATCGAGTCCAAGGTCGAGGACGCCAAGCGGGTCAACGCCAATCTGGCGCGGGTGTTCGAAGAACACACCGCGCGCACCTTCGAGTACCTCGAGGAGCTGCTGACGATCATGGTGCGGCGCTTCGAGAGCGAGGGGCGGGAACTCGATCTTGCAGCGCGGTTTCGAGAGTTGCGGCCCAATCAGCAAATCGTCATCAACTCCCTGATCACCGACGCCGCCGGGAACGTCATCCTCGGATCGCATGGTGCGCCCGCGATTTCGCTGGCCGATCGCGAACACGTCGCCGTCCATTTCGGACGCGACCTCGGCCATACCTTCATCGGTAAGCCGGTGCAGGCGCGGGTCAATCGGCAATGGTCGTTGATCCTTTCGCGCCGCGCCAACAATCCCGACGGCAGCCTGCGCGGCGTGGTCATGATCGCGGTCAACCCGTTCTATTTCTCGGGCCTGTATAGCGAACTCGATCTTGGGCCTTCGGCTACCGTCAGCCTGATCGGCGCCGACGGCGTCATCCGTGCCTCTCGCGAGCAAGAGGGCGCCAGCATCGGCCGCGACCTATCGGCCAGCGAGTCCTTCCGTCAGACATATCAGTCCAGTGTCGCATCTTTCGTCCGCGTTTCGCCGATCGACGGCATGCGCAGGATCTTCGCCTCGCGGCGGATGGCGCAATACCCAATGCTGGTCGTGGTCGGCACGACCTATGATTGGGAGCTGAAGGACGTCCACGGCCGCGCCCGCACCTATCGCATCGCTGCCGGCCTGGTCAGCCTGTTGATCGTCGTCATTCCGGCCGGCTTCATCGCCTTCAACGCCTGGCGTCAAGCGGCACAGCGGCGCTGGCTGGAAAGGCTGCGCGAAGCCATCGAAAACCTCGATTCCGGCTTCTGCCTCTACGACCGCTTCGGTCGGGTCGAGATGCACAACGCCAAGTTCGTGGAACCCTATGTCGGCCTGCGCGGGCGCGAGATATTGGGCTGGACCATGGCCGATCTGGCGCGCGAGGTGCGCGCCCATGGCGGCTTCCCCGACGTCGAGAGCGAAGCCGAATTCGATGCCTTCGTCGACCGCTCGCGCCGCCTGCTGGACAATCCGCCGGCCACCGGCCGGCTGGTGCAGACCTTGCCCGGTCTTTGGACCCAGACCCAATACCGCCGCACCGCCGACGGCGGCCTGGTCAGCATCCGCAGCGATGTGACGCAATTGAAGGAACAGGCGGACTCGCTGCGCAAGCTGGCCGACGACTACGCCCGCGCCCGCCTGATTGCCGAATCGGCCGATCATGCCAAGACCGAGTTCCTCGCCAATATGAGCCATGAGATTCGCACCCCGCTGAATGGCGTGTTGGGACTTGCCCAGGTACTGGCGCGCGGCCGGTTGGATCCCGAGCAGCGCCGTCACCTCGACGGCATCCTGACCTCGGGCGAGACGCTGCTGGCGGTGGTCAACGACATCCTCGATATCTCCAAATTCGAAGCCGGCAAGGTCCGGCTGGAGGCGATCGCCTTTCGGCCCAGCGTGCTGGCCGGGCAGGTGCGCGATCTGTTGGCCGAGGCGGCGCGGGCCAAGGGGCTGGAGCTTCGGCTCGAGGTCGACGAACGGGCGCCGGCCGTGATCGGCGATCCTTCGCGGCTGCGCCAGGTGATCCAGAACCTGGTCGGCAACGCCATCAAGTTCACCCAGCGCGGCACGGTGACGCTGCGCCTGGCGGTGACGCCCGACGGCGGCCTGCAGCTTCTGCGCTGCGAAGTGGTCGATACCGGCATCGGCATCGATCCGGATAAGCGGCGGCGGTTGTTCGAGCGCTTTACCCAGGCCGATTCCTCGACCACGCGGCGCTTCGGCGGCACCGGGCTCGGGCTCGCCATCGTCAAGCAGGTGATCGACCTGATGGGCGGACGCATCGGCGTCGACGGCGCGCCCGGCCGCGGTTCGACCTTCTGGTTCGAAGTGGCGCTGCCCGCCGCCGGCGAAGCCCCGGTCGCAGGCAAGCTGCAGCCGGCGGCTGCGGCGTCGGCGCTCCGCCGACTGCGGGTGCTGGCGGCCGAGGACAATGCCATCAACCGGACAGTGCTGAGCGGGCTGCTGGTCGAACATCACGACCTGACCTTGGTCGAGAACGGGCTCGAGGCGTTGAACGCGGTCCGGGCGGCGCCGCCCGACGTGGTGCTGATGGACGTGCAGATGCCGGTGATGGACGGGCCGGCGGCGCTGGCGGCGATCCGGGCGCAGGAGAGCGGCAAGCGCCGAGTGCCGGTCGTGGCGCTGACCGCCAACTCGATGCCGGGCGATCGCGAGCGCTATCTGGCTGCCGGATTCGACGACTATCTCGCCAAGCCGATCGTGGCCGAGGAATTGGCGGCGGCGCTGGGTCGGATTGCGGGCCAGGGGGTGGTGCTGGCCGAGACCGCGGCACCCCTTGCCGGCGCTTCGCCTGACGCCGCCCAGGACGCGGCGCTGGCCGACCTGCTATCCGACATCGGCAAGATCTAAGCCGCGTATCGCGGTCCGGGGCGGCATACAAGGGCGTGACCGATCGATCAGGCTCTAGTTTCAACCGCCCGCGGCCGGGTTCGACCACTTGTCGCGGGCGACGCGGAAGCCGGTGAAGTCGTAGCGGTTGGTGACGATCGAGCCGAAGCGCGCCGCCGGACGCGCCGTGCCCGCGGCATGGGCCCAGGAGCCGCCGCGGGTGACGCGCCGGCCGCAATCGCCGGCCAGCCTCGGCGCGCCGTCGCCGGGCCCGCGGGCGTGATCGCCGTTCCAGCAATCCTCGGTCCACTCCCAGACATTGCCCAGCATGTCGTGCAGGCCGAAGGCGTTGGCGGCAAGGCGCCCGACCGGCTGCGCGCGGCCCTCGGCGTTGGTCTTGTGCCAGGCGATGCGATCGAGACAGGTCGCCTCGGCACCGCAGCCGAAGCCGAGGCCGCTGCCGGCGCGGGCGGCATATTCCCACTCCGCCTCGCTCGGCAGGCGGTAGGGCTGGCCGGTTCGGCGCGCCAGCCAGACCGCATACTGCTTGGCATCGCGCCAAGAAACGTCGATCACCGGCCGCTGGCCGCGGCCATGGCCGTAGTCGTCCGGGCGGTGCGCGCAGCCGCCGGCGGCGTGGCAGGCATCCCATTCGGCGAAGGTCACCTCGGTGCGGCCGAGGGCGAATGCGGTGACGAACACCTCGCGCCGCGGCCCTTCCCAGGCCTTATGTTCGGGCTCGCTCTCGGCCGAGCCCATGGCGAAGCGCCCGCCCGGCAGCATGACCATTTCGGGACATTCGGGGCAATCGCGGAACGCCATCGGCTGGGCCAGGGCCGAGGCGGCGATCGCCGCCAGCAGCGCGGCGACGACGATGCGGATCATGGCGCCATCGGAGCCGCGGTCGAATGCCTTCAAACCGAACTGTCGGGCCGCGGCCGGCGCTTGAAGGTCAGCGGATCGCCGCAGGAAATCCCGGAATAGGTCAGGTTGGGCAGCGTGCCGCCGAGCGTGGTGCGGCCCCGGCTGGGCACGAACAGGGACGCGGCGACCTCGCCCGCGGCATCGGCAAGCCTGGGCAGGGTGCGATAGGCGTCGTCGCCGACGATCAGCGCCAGCCGCCGCTCCTGCGCCGCGGCCATCCCCGCGACCGGCATCGGCACCACACCGAGCAGCGCGCGAATCGACAACCTCATCGCCGACGCTTTCCCTCCCTGCTGCAAGGCCAATTCTAAACCGGCGCGAAGGCAATGTGTATCGCCTGCGGGGAGCAGAGGCTTGGGTCGTGTTCCGCCATGTCGCGGTCGGTGCCGCCAACCCGCGGCGCGTGCATTGACGCGCGACTCTCCTCCGCGCCTCAACGCACGATCGCTTCTCTGCGCGCGCCTCAACGCGCGATCGCTTCTCTGCGCGCGCCTCAACGCGCGACCAGATCGAGGCTCATGCCGGAGAGCAGCTCGGGCGCGCCGTCGGCGACCCGCACCGTAAAGCCCGGGCACATCGCCGTGCCGCTGTCGCTGTCCATCAGGATCATGTGCAGGAAGAACACCATGTCGGGCTCGGCCAAAACCGGATTGCCGGCATAGAACATCGGCCAGTCCATCCAGTTGGGCGCGAAGGTCGTGCCCAGGCTGTAGCCGCAGGCGTTGAGCCGATGCGCCTGCATGCCGGCGCGATCGCAGATGCGGGTATAAGCGTCGAACACCGCGCCGATCGGCCGGCCAGGGCGCAGTTCGGCCAGCGCCGCCGCCATCGCCTCGAGGCAGACCGCGTGCATGCGGCGCTGGCGGTCGTCGGTGCGTCCGACCGGGACCGTGCGCATCAGGCAGGCGTGGTAGTGGCGATAGACTCCGGCGAATTCGAGCGTGATCTGGTCGACCGGCGCCAGGTGCTTGCGGCCGCTGAAATAGCGGCACAGCAGCGCATCGCGCCCGGCGCCGATGATGAACTCGTTGGCCGGATCGTCGCCGCCCCCGCGCAATATCGCGCCCTGCATCGCCGCCAGGATGTCGCCCTCGAAGGCGCCCGGCCGGATGGCGTCGTGCGCCGCGCGCAAGGCCGCATCCGCCAGCCGCGCCGCGCGCCGGACATAGACCAGCTCGGCCGGGCTCTTGACCGCGCGCAGGCGGCTGATGAGTTCCGAGGCGTCTTCGATCGGCGCAAATCCTGCCATCGCCGCCTGCAGCCTGAGGCCATTGGCGTGGGTCAGGCCGTAGGCGTCGTATTCCGCCCCCAGGCGCTTCCCGGCCAGGCCGAAGCCCCGCAGGATTTCGCGCAGCTCGACCGCCGGATCGGCGCCGGCGCGATCGGTCCAGATGCGGATGTCGGCGATCAGCGAGGTATGGCGGGCCTGGCGCAGATCGGGCGCCCGGGTCAGCAGCATCAGCCGCCCGTCGGCGCCGAGATAGAGGCACTGGAAGAAGACGTAGCCGAAACTGTCGTAGCCGGTCAGCCAGTACATGCTTTCCTGGCGGAAGATCAGCAGCCCGTCCAGCCCGCGCGCCGTCAGCGCCGCCTGCACCCGCAGCCGGCGGGAATCGAATTCTTCCGTCGTGAAATGAAATGTCATCTCGGTTCCGCCCCGTCCGCAAACCTGTTAGGGTCCGGCCTCCTGAATTGCGAGCCCCCGCAACGCCTTGCCATGTCCGCGCCCGCCCAACCGACCGCCGATCTCAACCATCCGCGCCGCATCCTGGCGGTCGAGGACATCGCCGTCCATGCCGACACCATCCGCGGCGTGTTCGCCGGCGTGTCCGAGGTCGTGGTCGCGCCCACGCTACGCGAGGCGATCGACCGGGTCACGCTCGATTCGACCGGGTTCGATCTGGCGGTGCTGGATCTGGGATTGCCGGATTCGGCCGGTCTCGACACCGTGATCCGCTTCCGCGCCGCGGCGCCGCGGCTGCCGGTGGTGGTGCTGACCGCGACCGACGACGACGAGATGGGCCAGCGCGCGCTGGCTTGCGGAGTGCAGAACTACCTGGTCAAGGACGACGCCTATCCGCGCTTTCTCCGCCGCGAGGCGGTCTACGCCATGATGCGCTGGCGCCACGAGGCCTCGCTGGTCCAGGCGCTGGCCCAGGCCGAGGACGCCAACCGGCTCAAGGACAGGTTCGTCTCGCTGTTGGCGCACGATCTGCGCGGACCGATGGGCGCGATCTTCAACATGCTCGAGGTGCTGCTGCGCCACCGCCAGGAACCGCTGGCCGAGAACGTGCGGCTGCCGCTCGACTACATCGTTCACGAGGGCCGCGGCCTGCTCAAGGTGATCGACGACGTGCTCGATCTCAGCCGCCTGCAGACCGGGCGCATCCGGCCGGCGCCGGCCTTTCGCGACGGCCGCTTCGTCGCCGAGGCGGTGATCGGGCGGATGCGGCTGCTGGCGGCCGAGAAGCAGGTCCAGCTCGAGAACGCGGTGGCCGAGGGCACGCGGCTCTACGTCGATCCGGCGCTGTTCCGCCAGGTGCTGCAGAACCTGATCGGCAACGCCATCAAGTTCAGCCGCCGCGGCGGGGCGGTGCGGATCGAGACCAGCGGCGAGGGCATGGTCGGCATCGCCGTGCGCGATTCCGGCGTCGGCATCGCCCCCGATCGCCTCGGCCGGTTGTTCGAGATCGAATCCAAGACCTCGACCCCCGGCACCGAGGGCGAGCGCGGCACCGGCTTCGGCCTGCCGCTGAGCCAGAAGATCATGGAAGCCCATGGCGGCCGCATCCGGGTCAAGTCCGAACTCGGCAAGGGCAGCGTTTTCGTCGCCGAATTGCCGGCGGTGGTGCCGCTGGTGCTGGCGATCGACGACGAGCGCACCGTGCGCGACACGCTGACGCTCTACCTGCAGTCGATCGGCGCCGAGGCGGTGCTGGTGGCCGACGGCCAAGAGGCGCTGGACGCGATCAAGCGCGGGCCGCTGCCGCATCTGGTGCTGGCCGACATCTACATGCCGAACATGGACGGCTTCGAGCTGCTGCGCGTGCTCAAGGCCGACACCGCCACCCGCGACATCCCGGTGATCGTCATCACCAGCGACGACAGCATCGAGACCCGGCGGCGGGCGATCAACCTGGGTGCGCTCGACTTCACCGTCAAGCCGCTGGTGCTGCACGACTTCATGCCGCGCGTGCGGCGGGTCATCGGCTGACGGCCAGGGCGTGCAGCAGGATCGCCGCGGCGGCGGCGACGTTGAGCGATTCGACCGCGCCCTTGCCGCGCAGCGTCACCCGCGCCGCGCAGGCCGCCAGCGCCGCCTCGGAAGGCCCGCGCTCCTCGTTGCCCAGCACCAGCGCCACCGGCCGGCCGGATCGGGGCGCCGGGATCGGGCCGCCGCCATGGGCCGATGCCGCCAGGGTCAGCACCCCGCCCTCGGCCAGGCGCTTGAGGGCGAAGGGCAGGCGCTTGACCCGCGCCAGCGCCAGCGCCTCGAGCCCACCCTCGGCGACGCGATAGGCCGCGGCCGAAGGCTGGGCCTGGGCGGGATGGTCGGACAGCACCAGCCGATCGAGTCCAAAGAAGGCGGCGCTGCGGGCGATGGCGCCGAGGTTGTGCGGATTGGCGACGCCGTCGAGGATCAGCAAGAGCGGCGGGGCGTCGCGCGCCGCCAGCACCGGATCGAACGCGGCGATCGGCCGCGGCCGGGCCAGTGCTACCGCCCCGCCATGCATCGGCGTGCCGGCGAGGCGGGACAGCTCCTCGGCCGGCGCGTGGCGGAAGGGCTTGTGCGCCCGCGCCATCGCCCGGCAGGCGGCCTCCAGCGCCTCGATCCGCTCGGGCAGGAACAACAGCCGCTCGACCCGCTCGGGGGCGAGGCGGAACAGGGCGGCGATGGCGGCGGCGCCCGCGATCGGCTCCAGCCGGTCGGGGGCGGCGCGCGCGGCGCGGTGGCGTCGCATGGCCGGGCATTGTAGCCTTTCGCCGCCTGACGAAGGAGACGCCGATGCGGTTTTCGATCCTGGCCGGCCTCGGGCTGATGCTGTGGACGGCGCCGGCGCCGGCGGCCGACTTGCCGCTGTTCGACGCCCATCTGCATTACAGCCACGACGCCTGGGAGCGCTTCCCGCCCGAGCGCATCGTCGCCATGCTGCGCCAGGCCGGGCTGCGCCGCGCGCTGGTGTCGAGTTCGAACGACGAAGGCACGCAGATGCTGGCGCGGCTGGCGCCCGACCTGATCCTGCCCTCGCTGCGGCCCTATCGCAGTCGCGGCGACGTCTCGGGTTGGACCCGCGAGCCGGCGATCGTCGAATACCTCGAGGCGCGGCTGGCGCGCCATCGCTATGTGGCGATGGGCGAGTTCCATCTCTACGGCGCCGACGCCGACCTGCCGGTGCCCCGCCGCATGGTCGAACTGGCCAAGCGCCACAATCTGATCCTGCACGCCCATTCCGACGCCGAAGCGGTCGAGCGGCTGTTCGCGCAGTGGCCGGAAGCGCGCATCCTCTGGGCCCATTCCGGCTTCGCGCGCCCGGCGGCGGTGGCCGAGATGCTGCGCCGCCATAAGACCCTGTGGTGCGATCTGGCGTTTCGCGACGATCACGGCGCGGGCGGAAAGGTGGCGGCGGAGTGGCGGCCGGTGTTCGCCGAATTTCCGGACCGCTTCACGATCGGCACCGACACCTTCACCCCCGAGCGCTGGCCCTATGTGATCGAACATGCCGCCTGGTCGCGCGCCTGGTTGAACGACCTGCCGAAGGAGATCGCCGAGCGCATCGGCTGGCGCAATGGCGAGGCACTGTTCGGAACGGGCGATCGGTGAGACGCCGGCTGGCGGCGGTTCTGGTCCTGGCGACGGGTCCGGCGCTGGCCTGCGACGCCGATTTTGGCCGTGCGATCGCGGCCGAGGGCGTGACGCTGGCTTGGCGCGCGCGGCCCGAACCGCCGCCCTTGGCCGAGCCCTTTGCGATCGAGTTCGCGATCTGCGGCGGCCGTCCGGACCGCATAACGGTCGACGCCGTGATGCCGGCCCACAATCACGGCATGAACTACGCCCCGCGCCTGCAAGAGACCGCCGCGGGACGCTATCGCGCCGAGGGCCTGGTGCTGCACATGCCTGGCCAGTGGCGAATGGTATTCGATCTGATGCTGGGGGGACGCGCGCTGCGGTTGAGCAGCGATTTCGAGGTGGAATGAGGCGCTGGCTGGTATTGGCGCTGGCGCTGTGGTCGCTGGCGGCGACGGCGCAGCCGCTCGATCCCGGCACCATCGCCAAGCTCT
Source organism: Alphaproteobacteria bacterium (assembly GCA_016869515.1). GTDB lineage: Bacteria > Pseudomonadota > Alphaproteobacteria > VGDZ01 > VGDZ01 > VGDZ01. Next base: position 39,951 of record VGDZ01000014.1, read on the forward strand.
TACGCCACGGGCCGTGGCCGCAGGCCGCGATCGCCGATCCCAGCAATCGCGTCTCCGGCCGGCCCGAAGCCGTCGCCTTCGGTCGCGCGCTGTTTGTCGATGCGCGGCTGTCGGCCGACGGGCGCGTCGCCTGCGTCACCTGCCACAAGCCCGAACACGGCTTCGGCGACGGACTCAAGCTCGGCCGCGGCTTGGCCGAGGCGACGCGCAACACCCAAGGCTTGTTCGACGTGCGGCTCAATCGCTGGTTCGGCTGGGACGGCGGCAACGACACGCTGTGGGGACAAAGCATCAGGCCGATCCTGCTCCCCGCCGAGATGGGTCTAACCGTGGCCCAGGCAGCGGCCATTCTTCGCCGCGAGCCGGATTTGGCCTGCGGCTATCGCCGGGCGTTCGCGCGCTCGCCCGAGTCGGTCGCCGACGAAGCCCTGCTGGTCGATCTCGGCAAGGCGCTGGCGGCATTCCAGGAAACCCTCGGCGGCGGAAGATCGCCGTTCGACGATTTCCGCGATGCACTGGCGGCGGGCGACCGGATCGCCGCGGCGCGCTATCCGGCGGCGGCCGCGCGCGGCGCCGCGCTGTTCGTCGGTCGCGCCCAATGCGCGGTCTGCCATCTCGGCCCCGCCTTCACCAACCGCGAATTTCACGACATCGGCGTTCCGTTCTTCACTGCCGGCGACCAGGTCGATCCCGGGCGCCACCAGGGTCTGCGGCGCCTAGCCGAGAACCGCTACGGCCTGCTCGGGCCCTACAACGACGATCCGGCGCGAGCCACGGGACTGCTGTCGCGCCAAGTCGCGGCGCGGCATCGCAACTGGGGCGAGTTCCGGGTGCCGAGCTTGCGCAACGTCGCGCTGACCGCGCCCTATATGCACAACGGCTCGGTGGCCAGTCTGCGCGACGCGGTCCGGCACTATTCCGAACTCGACGAAAGCCGGCTTCACGCCGACGGCGACAGGCTGTTGCGGGCGCTGCATCTGAGCGAGGCCGAAATCGACGATCTGGTGGCGTTTCTCGACAGTCTGACCGGGGCCGAGGCGCGCGCCGTCAAGCTCGCGCCGCCGGAGCCGTGTCGTTGATTCCGGGCGGGATGCGGGCCATCGCCACGCTTGCCGCAAAGCTGGTCGCGGCGCAGGCGCCGAAGGCAAGCGCATAGCCGCCGCCCAGATCGACGATGATCGAAAAGCCCATCGGCCCCAGCACATAGCCGATGAACACCAGCACCGTGCCGCCGGCCGAGCACTCGACCAGCTCGCCGCGCGGGGCGCGACGCGCGACCTCGGCCAATTGCACGCCATTCCAGCTCGACACGGCGATGCCGGCGAAGATCGCCAGCGCCAGCACCCAGGCCAGCGGCCAAGCCGGCCCGGTCAGCGCCAGCGCCGCCGAAGCCAGGCCGCCGGCCAGGGCGGCGTGGCGCAAGGTGACCAGCCCCGAACCGACGCGGTCGGAGACGAAACCCAAGAAGACGCGGCCGAAGATGCTGACCGCCTGCATGGCGGCGAATACCAGCCCGGCCAATGCCAGCGAATAGTCCATGGCATCGACCAGGAAGGTCACCAGGAAGGCGAACCAGCAGCCCTGGGTGGCGGCCAGACCCGATCCGGCCAGGCCGATGCGTGCCAGATCGGGGCGCCGCCATACCGCCCGCAGGGGCGTCACCAGATTGCCGGGCGAGACCAGCGTCGTCAGCCCCATGACCTGGCCACGGTCGCGGCCGGCATCGACCGATTTGCGCAGCGGCTGAATCGCGAACAGGATCGCCGCCGACAGCAGCACCGCCGCCGCCATGGTGCCGTTCCAGCCGATGGCGTCGTGCAAGGCGGGCAGGGTCAGGCCGGCGACGACGCCGCCGACCGGCACGCCGGCCTGCTTGATCGAAAACATCAGATTGCGGTGCGAGGGCGGGGCGAAGCGTTGCAGGATGGCGCTCGATGCCGGGGCGGTGACGCCGTAGCCGAAACCCAGCAAGCCCGCGCCCAGCGCCGCCGCCAGCCAGATCGGCACCATCAGCGCCGCGATCCCGACGGCGCCGACCGCGACGCCGATTTGCAGGCTGCGGATCGAGCCCTGACGGCGTATCAGCGGCGTTCCCGCCAGCATGAACAGTATCGAGCCGACCGTGGCGACGGCGGCGAAATAGCCCACCGCCGAAACCGGCAGAGACAATGCGGCGGTGAAGACCGGACCCAGCGTCGGGATCAGCCGCGACAGCAGCGCGCTGCCGATCTGCACCGTCAGCGTCGCCGCCAGCGGTCCTCGCCAATCGGGCGGCGTCGCGGCGTTCACCGGCAACGACCCGCGGACCCGCGCCGCGGTTCAATCCTTCTTGCGCAGCTTCTTCTCATCGACGCCCGAGGTGCCCTCGCGCCGCGCCAGCTCGGCGAACACCTCGCCCGGAACGATGCCGGCATCGGCCCACAGCACCAAGAGGTGATAGATCAGGTCGGCGCTTTCCGCGACCAGGTCCTGGCGGCCCTCGACCAGCGCCGCGATCACGGTCTCGGCGGCCTCCTCGGCCATCTTCTTGGCGATGCGACGGCGGCCCTTGTCGAACAGCTTGGCGGTATAGCTGCCCGACGGGTCCATGCCGCGACGGCTGAGGATCAGGGTGTAAAGACGCTCGATGACGTCGATGTCGCGGACCACGCTGTCCACGGGGCAACCTTTCGAAACGAGACCGACGCGACCTTGTGTAGCCCAAGGCCGCGGCGCTGTCACGTCGCAGCCGGCTTGGACGAAAAGGCATAGCCGACCGCGCGCACGGTGCGGATCGGATCCGGCTCGCCGGCGGCGTTGATCGCCGCGCGCAGGCGCTTGATCTGGACATCGACGCTGCGCGGCTCCAGCGCGGCCTCGCGCCCCCACACCGCGTCCAGCAACTGGCCGCGCGAAAACACCCGCTCGGGGCGGGCGAGGAAATGCCGCAGCAGCCGGAACTCGACCGCGCCCAGGGACAGTTCGCGCCCGCCGCGCCAGGCGCGGTGGCCGGCGGGATCGAGCCGGAACTCGCCCAGCCGCAGCTCGCCGTCCCCGGCCGGGACGGCGCGGCGCAGCACGGCGCGAATGCGCGCCACCAGCTCGGCCGGCGAGAACGGCTTGACCATGTAGTCGTCGGCGCCGCCGTCCAGGCCGCGCAAGCGGTCGTCCTCCTCGCCGCGCGCGGTCAGCATGACGATCGGCAGCGCCTTGGTCTCCGGCCGCCGGCGCAAACGGCGGCAGATTTCCAGCCCCGACACGCCCGGCAGCATCCAGTCCAGCACCACCAGATCGGGCGGGCGTTCGACGATGCGCTCCAGCGCCGCCGCGCCGTCGCCGATCGCCTCGACCGCGAAACCGGCGCGTTCGAGGTTGTAGCGCAGCATCTCGGCCAGCGCCGCCTCGTCCTCGACCAGCAGCAGGCGCGGGATCATTGCCCGGAGCCGCCGGCCGAGGGCGGCTCGACCGCAGCAGTGAAATCGCCCTTGGGCCGCTCGCCGCCCGGCATCTGGCCCTCGATCAGGTAGATCACGGTCTCGGCCATGTTGGTGGCGTGATCGCCGATGCGCTCCAGGTTCTTGGCGATGAACAGAAGATGGGTGCAGGGCGTGATGCTGCGCGCGTCCTCCATCATGTAGGTGAGAAGCTCGCGAAAGACGCTGTTGTAGAGCGCGTCGACCTCCTCGTCGCGCCGCCAGACGTCGCGGGCGCGGGCGGCGTCGCGGGCGACGAAGGCATCCAGCACGTCGCGCAGCATGCGCGCCACCAGTTGGCCCATGCGCGGCACCGCCTGGGCGGCGCGCAGCGGCTCGCCCTGGTTCAGCACCAGCGCGCGCTTGGCGATGTTGCGGGCGTAGTCGCCGATGCGCTCGATCTCGGAAGACAGCTTGAAGCTGGCGACGATCAAGCGCAGGTCGACCGCCACCGGCTGGCGCAGCGCCAGCACTTGGGTGGCGAGATGCAGCGCCTCGGCCTCGAGCGCGTCGATCGCGGCGTCGCCCGCCACCACCCGCTCGGCCAGGACGCTGTCGCGCGAGCCGACCGCGGTCACCGCCGAGGCCAGTTGCGCCTCGGCCAGGCCGCCCATGGTGGTGATGGCGTCGCCCAGCCGCCTGAGCTGCTCGTCGTAGGAGCGGACGATATGCGTGCCCGGCATGGCCGTTTCTCCCTCCGCTCAGCCGAAGCGCCCGGTGATGTAGTCGGTGGTGCGCGGGCGCTTGGGGTTGGTGAACACGGTCTCGGTGTCGCCGTATTCGATCAGGCGGCCGAGATACATGAAGGCGGTGTTGTCCGAGACCCGCGCCGCCTGCTGCATGTTGTGGGTCACCATGACGATGGTGTAGCGCCCGCGCAGGCCGTCGATCAGCTCCTCGATGCGCGCGGTGGCGATCGGATCCAGCGCCGAGCAGGGCTCGTCCATCAGCAGCACGTCGGGCTCGGCGGCGATGGCGCGGGCGATGCAAAGCCGCTGCTGCTGCCCGCCCGACAGCCCGAGCGCGCTGTCCTCGAGGCGGTCCTTGACCTCGTCCCACAATGCGGCGCCGCTCAGCGCGCGCTCGGCGGTCTCGGCCAGCCGGCCCTTGTCGCGCACGCCGTCGATGCGCAAGGGATAGACCACGTTCTCGAAGATCGACATCGGGAACGGATTGGGCTTCTGGAACACCATGCCCATGCGCTTGCGCAGCGCGATGACGTCGGTGTCGGGATGGTAGATGTCCTGGTCCTGGAAGCGGATCCGGCCCTCGGTGCGCAGCCCGTCGATCAGGTCGTTCATGCGGTTGAGCGAGCGCAGCAGGGTCGACTTGCCGCAGCCCGAGGGGCCGATCAGCGCCGTCACCAGCCCGGCCTCGACCGCCAGCGCGACGTCGTGCAGCGCCCGCGCCGCCGGCCCGTACCACAGGCTGAAGCCGGCGATGTCGAGCGCCGTGCCCTGCTCGCCGCGCTTGACGTGATAGAGCGTGGGTTCGAAGGTCGGGATCGCGGTCATGGCGGGATACTCCCTCAAAACTGGCCGCCGCGGAACCGGGCGGCAAGGCGGGCGCGGATCAGGATCGCCAGCGCGTTCAAGGCCGCCACCAGCAGGATCAGCACCAGCGCGGCGACGAACACCATCGGCTTGGCGGCCTCGGAATTGCGCGACTGGAAGCCGACGTCGAAGATGTGGAATCCGAGATGCATGAAGCTGCGCTCGAGATGCAGATAGGGGAAGCTGGCGTCGATCGGCAGCTCGGGCGCCAGCTTGACCACCCCGGTCAGCATCAAGGGCGCGACCTCGCCCGCGCCGCGCGCCATGGCCAGGATCAGCCCGGTGAGGATGCCGGGCATGGCCCGCGGCAGGACGATGCGGCGGATGGTCTGCCATTGCGAGGCGCCGCAGGCCAGCGAGCCCTCGCGCATCGAGCGGGGCACCGAAGCCAAGGCCTCCTCGGTGGCGACGATCACCACCGGCACCGTCAGCATCGCCAGCGTCAGCGAGGCCCATAGCAGCCCGCCGGTGCCGAAGGTCGGGTTGGGCAGGCTCTCGGCGAAGCCCAGCGCATCGATCGTGCCGCCGGCCAGATAGGCGAAAAAGCCGAGGCCGAACACGCCGTAGACGATCGAAGGCACGCCGGCCAGGTTGTTGACCGCGATCCGCACCGCGGCCACGGCCCGGCCCTGGCGGGCGTATTCGCGCAGGTAAAGCGCCGTCATCACGCCCAGCGGCGCCACCAGCAGGGACAGCAGCACCGTCATCGCCAGCGTGCCGAAGATCGCCGGCCAGACGCCGCCTTCGGTGTTGGCCTCGCGCGGTTCCTCGCTCAGGAACTCGGCCCAGCGCGAGAGATAGACCCGGATCGCGCCCAGCGGACCGAGCGCGTTGGCGGGATAGAACCGGACGATCGCCGACAGCTTCAGCGCGACTTCGCGCCCGCCGCTCTCGACCACGCGGGCGGTGTCGCGCGCGTCTTCGCTCCGCAGGCGCTCGAGCCGCTCCGACAGACGGCCGTGCTCGGCCCGCCAATGGACCAGGCGGGACTCGGCGGCGTCGGCGGCGGCGCGGACGATCGCGCTGCCCGCGCCGTGCCGCAGTTCGAGACGGCGGAGGTCGAGCCGCTCGCGCTCGATGCGGCGGTTGACCTCGGCGATCGCGTCGCGCTCGAGGGCGCGCATCCCCCGCCAGCGCCGGCGCGCTTCGGCATGGACGGCGGCGAAGGCCTCGGCGTCGGCCGGATCGAGCGCACGCCCGGCCGTCTCCGCCCCGACCAGCCGGCCGATGAATACGCCCCATTCCAGCCGCTCGATCAGGACCAGATCGCCGGGCCGATCGCGTCGTCCGATCTCGGCCTCGTCGACCCAGCGGAACTCGTCGCCATAGAGATCGTAATTGCCGACGCGATAGAGCGTGCGGCGGCTTTCGGCCGCGCTTCCGGCCGGCCGAAAACGCTCGCTGCGGATCGGCTCGCCCGCCAGCGTGTGGCCCGAGCGCAGCTCGACCCGCTCGATCGGCCGCGGCCAGAAGGTCGCGGCGCCGTTCCAGAGGATCAGCGCCAGCACGCCCAGGATCATGAACAGCCCGGCCAGCAGCGCGCCGCCGAGCCCGAACAGGAACGGCTCGCCGCCGGCGGCGAGATCGGGCGGGCGGGCGCGGGTCGCGCTCGCGCTCACAGGCTCGCCGCGCGCTTGCGAAAGCGCAGGCGCACGATCTCGGCCAGGGTGTTGACGGCGAAGGTGATCGCGAACAGCACCAGCGCCGACAGGAACAGCAGGCGATAGAGCGTCGAATCGCGCACCGCCTCGGGCAGCTCGACGGCGATGTTGGCCGAGAGCGTGCGCAGGCCGCCGAACGGGTTCCACTCCATCACCGGCGTGTTGCCGGCCGCCATCACCACGATCATGGTCTCGCCGACGGCGCGGCCGAGCCCGATCATGACCGCGGCGAACACGCCGCTGAGCGCGGTCGGCAGCACGATGCGGATCGCGGTCTGCCAGGGCGTGGCGCCGCAGCCCAGCGAGGCGGCGCGCAAATGCTCGGGCACGGCGGCAAGCGCGTCCTCGGCGATGGTGTAGACGATCGGAATCACGGCGAAGCCCATGGCGAAGCCGACCACCAGCGCGTTGCGCTGGGCGTAGCCCTCGACCAGCGAGCCGCGGGCATCGAAGCCCAGCGCCGCCAGGGCCGCCGCCATCAGCCAAGCCAGCAGCAGGGCCGCGGCCAACTCGGCCAGCCAGCGCGCGAGGTCGATCGCCGCCAGGCCGGCGCGGCCGAGAGGCCGGGTCATGGCGGCGAGCGCGTCGCCGGCCGCTCGCCGCGTGCCCAGCGCGATCGCCAGGTAGCTGGGCACGAACAGCAGCAGGACGAGGAACGGCACCGCCGAGCCGATGTCGCCTTCGAGCCAGGCCTTGACGTCGCCGGCGAACACCAGGCGCTCGAACCAGGGACCCAGCGCCGCCGCCAGCCACAGGCCGAGGCCGACCACGCCGCCGATCAGCACGAATTTGGGTACGCCGCCGAGCCGGCGCGCGCGCGCCGCCGGCAGCAACTGCCAAAGGAACGCCGCCGCCGCCAGCGACAGGGGCAGGGCGACGAAGGCCAGGATCACCGCCGCCACCCAGCTTTCGACCAGCGGCGCCAGCACCAGGGCGGCGATGAAGCCCAGCACCACCGAGGGCAGCGAGGCCATCATCTCGATCGCCGGCTTGACCGCGGCGCGGATGCGGCGATGCAGGAACTCGGCGGTGTAGATCGCGGCGCCCAGCGCGATCGGCAGCGCGAAGGCCATGGCATAGAGCGTCGCCTTGAGCGTGCCGAAAATCAGCGGCACGAGCGAAAGCTTGGGCTCGAAACCGTCGCCGCCCGAGGACGACTGCCAGGTGAATCCGGGCGCGGCATAGCCCTCGTACCAGACCGGGCCGAACACCGTCCGCAGCGTGGTCTCGGCATGGGGCTGGTCGACCGTCCAGGACAGGATGCGCAGGCTCTCTTGGCGGCGGGAAAACGCCAGCACGCCGTCATCGCGCGGCGCCAGCGCCAGGGCCTCGACCGCGCCTTGCGGCGCCGCCAGCTTGGCCAGGGTGCGTTCGCTGGTGGCATGACGCAGCCAGACTCGGCCCGCGACATCGGCGCTGAGCAGCAGCTTGCCGCGTTCGGAGGCGGCAAGCCCGGACACCGCGCCGGCATGGGGTTCCAGCGCATGCGCCTTGACCAAAGCGAAACCGTCGCCGCCGGTTTCGCTCGGCAGCCGGAACCAGACATCGACCGCGCCGTCGCTTCCCGCCAGCACCAAGGACTGCTCGCCGATGAGGAAGGTCATGGCGGATATGGTCGCCCCGGCCGGCAGCGGACGCAGGGTCTCGACCAGCGCCGGTCGCGCCGGATCGCGCAGGTCGTAGCGGAACAGCCGCCCATCGGCGGCGGCGACATAGGCCTGATCGGCGGCCGAGGTCAGCAGCGCGCGCGTCGCCTGCGCGCCGTCGGGCAGGGCCGGCAGGTCGAAGGCGACGGTCCGCGTGGTGGCGCGGCGGGTCAGCAGATGCAGGCGGGTCTCGGCGCGCAGCAGCCGCGGCAGGCCCGCCGCATCGACCGCCAGCAGCGTGCGGCTTGGCCGCTCGGCGGTGCCGCCGCGGCGATAGTCCAGCGCCAGGATCGGACCATCCGACAGCTTGAGCGGCGCTTCCAGCGCGCTTTCGAGCCACAGCCGGCGCCATTGCCCGTCGGGCAGCGGCGAATAAAGCGCCCGGCCATCGCCGCGGTCCCGGCCGAGGGCGCGAAGGCCTGTCGGGATTTCGGCCACGACCTCGCTGCGGAACTCGATCCGCGCCAGGCGCACGCTGCCATCGTTGAACCCAAAAGCGAGGTCGCGGCCTTCGAGCGCGCGGGCGAAGGCGGCGGCGCGCGCGCCGCCGAAATCGAAATCGGCCGCCGCCATCCCGGCGCCGGTCTCGACATGGAACAGCCGCACGCGTCCGTGCCGGTCGACCGCCGCCGCCAGCCGGCGATGCTCGTCGACCAGCGTCGACAGCGGCCGCAAATCGCTTTCGGCGACTTCGCTCTCGATGCGCTGGCCGCCGCTGCCGGCAAGGAACAGTGGCCACACCGTCTCGATCAGGAAGGCCATGATGGCGAAGACCGCAACGATGACGCCGACGCCGCCGGTGCGGATGACCAGGTCGGCGGCGCGGTCGGCGATTAGCACCGCGCGCCGCGTGCGGCGCTGGCGATGGATCGGGGCCGAAGAAGGCGCGGTCACGGTTCCCGCCTAATGCCGAACGCGGCCAGGTCCTCGGCCGCGACCTCGGCGGTGATCGGGTAATAGCCGTCCTTGAGCACCGCCTCTTGGCCTTGGCGCGAATAGACATAGGCGACGAACGCCGCCCGCGCCGGATCGAGCGGGCGGTTGGGCACCAGGTTGAAATAGACGTAAAGCAGGCGGGCAAGCGGATAGTCGCCTTCATAGGCGGTTTGCGGGGTGGGTTCGAAACAGGGCTCGCCGGCGCGCGCCGCCAGCGGCACGATGCGCACATCGGCGGTGCGATAGCCGACGCCGGAATAGCCGATGGCGTAGCGGTCGGAGGCCACCGCCTGGACCACGGTCGAGGAGCCCGGCTGCTCCTTGACCGAATCCTTGAAATCGCCGCCGGCCAAGGCCGTCTCCTTGAAATAGCCGTAGGTGCCCGACGCCGAATTGCGGCCGTAGAGCGACACCGGCTTGGCGGCGAAATCGCCGCCGAGGCCGAGATCGGACCAGCGCGCGATGGCGCGCGCCGCGCCGCCGCGCCGGGTCTTCGAGAACAGCGCATCGACCTGCCCCAGCGTCAGGCAGGCCAGCGGATTGTCCTTGTGCACGAACAGCGCCAGCGCATCGACCGCCACCCGCATCGTCGCCGGCCGATAGCCGTAGCGCTTCTCGAACAGGTCGAGCTCGGCGCCCTTCATCGGCCGCGACATCGGCCCGAAATGCGCCGTGCCCGCGATCAACGCCGGCGGCGCGGTCGAGGAGCCCTTGCCCTCGATCTCGACGCGCAAGCCCGGATGCAGCCGGCCGAAGCCCTCGGCCCACAGCGCCATCAGATTGTTGAGCGAGTCCGAGCCGATCGACTTGACGGTGCCGGCGATGCCGGGTTCGGGCCGGTAGATCGCCAGCGCCGGATCGAGCGCCTCGGCCCGCGCCCCGGCCGTGGCCAGGATCGCTCCCGCCGCCAGCACGGCTGCTGTCTTTTCGAACGCCATGGCGCGACTCGCGACCGCGATTCCCTATGAACCGATCGCGGTCCAGGCTAGCGCGCGATCGTGACAGGACGATGACAGCCCGAAAGCGATCCTACTCGGCCGTCGGCAGGGCGACGGTGAAGCGGCTGCCGCGGCCGGGTTCGCTGTCGATCGTCAGCCGGCCCTTGTGGCGGTTGACGATGTGCTTGACGATGGCGAGCCCGAGCCCGGTGCCCCCGGCCTGGCGCGAGCGCGCGGCGTCGATGCGATAGAAGCGCTCGGTCAGGCGCGGCAGATGCTCGCGGGCGATGCCGGAACCCTGATCCTCGACCGTCACCGCGACGCCGGCGTCGGCCCGCCGGGCGAGAACGCGCACCGTCTTGCCGTCGCCGCCGTAGACCACGGCGTTGTCGATCAGGTTATGGAACACCTGCTCGAGCTGGCCGGCATCGGCCCGCACCGGCGGCAGGTCGGGGGCGATGTCGGGCTGCAGGGTGACGCTGCGCGCCTCGGCGGCGTGCCGCGACAGGGCGACGGCGCGTTCCAGCAGCGGACCGAGATCGACCCGAGCCGTCGGCGGCTGGTTCTCGTCGACCTCGATCCGCGACAGCGACAGCAGGTCCTGCACCAGGCGGGTGATGCGCCCGGCTTGTTCGCCGGCCAAGGCAAGAAAGCGCTCGCGCGCCGGGGCGTCGTCCTTGGCCGGACCGCGCAGGGTTTCGATCAGGCCGCTGAGCGTGGCCAAGGGGGTGCGGATCTCGTGGCTGGCATTGGCGACGAAATCGGCCCGCACCTGCTCGGCGCGCTTGAGCGCGGTCTGGTCGGCCAGCACCACCAGCGCCCCGCCCGGCAGCGGCCGAAGCCGAGCCAGGATCGACTGGGCGACGCGATCGGCCAGTCGCAGCTCGGCCTCGGCCGAGGCTCCGGCCAGGGCCGCGCGCACCGCCGCCTGCAGTCCGGGATCGCGCAGCACCGCTGCGATCGGTTGCCCGGCCGGATCGAATCCCAGCACCTCGCGCGCCGGCGCATTGGCCAGCCGTACCGTGCCCTCGGCCGCCAGCAGCAGCGCCGGATCGGGCAGGGCGGCGATCAGCCGGGCCTCGCCGGCGGCGATGGCGGTCTCGCGTCCGGCGCGTTCTTCGGCCAGGCGGCGCTCGGCCGAGGCGCGCGCGGCATCGTTGTCGTTGGCGCGCTTGTGTTCGCGCCGGGCCAGGGCGCCGGCCAGCGCGCCCAGGCCCGCCATGATCCCGGTCAGCGACGGCGAGGCGCCGCCCCAGAATCCGATCGCCGTCATGAACACGGCGCCGACCGCCGCACCTTTGAGCATCGCCTCGCCTCTATGGGCCGACGGATCGGCCGCGCCGCGATATTAGAGCACCAGAGTCCGCAGCGCGATACCGGCCAGCGCCGCGCCGAGCAGCAGCTTGGTGGTGCCGAGCTTGAAGCGGAATCCGGCCAGCAGCGCGATCGCGGTCAATCCCGCCAGCCAGGGATCGAGGGTCGACCATTCCGGCCGTTCGAACGACAGGCCGTAGCCGCCGACTTTCACTTGGCGGGCGAAAAGACTGTGCTGGGCGAACCACAGCGCCAGGTTCAGCACCACCCCCACCACCGCGGCGGTGATCGCCGACAGCGCCGCGGCCAGCGCGCGATTGCGCCGCAGCTCCTCGACATAGGGCGCGCCGACGAAGATCCAAAGGAAGCTCGGCACGAACGTCACCCAGATCGTCAACGCCGCGCCCAGCGTCCCCGCCCAGAGCGGATCGAGTCCGCCGGCCTTGTAGTAGGCGGCCAGGAAGCCGACGAACTCCAGCACCAGGATCAGCGGCCCGGGCGTGGTCTCGGCCAGGCCGAGCCCGTGCAGCATCTGCTCGGCGCTGAGCCAGGCCTGGGCCTCGACCGCCTCCTGGGCGACATAGGCCAGCACGGCATAGGCGCCGCCGAAGGTCACCACCGCCATCTTGGCGAAGAACAGGCCGATGCGGGTGAAGACATCGTCCGCGCCGCGCAAGATATAAAGCGCCGCCACCGGGGCCAGCCACAGCCCGACCCAAAGTACGGCTGTGGTCAGGGCGCGGCCGGCATTGGCACGGACGTGATCGGGCGGGCCGTTGGCGAACATGGCGTCGATCGCCGCCGGCCGGTCGTCTTTGGCGCTGCCATGCCCGCCGCCGGCGAAGGCCTCGGGCGCGAAGCGGACGCCGATCGCGCCGGTCAATGCCGCGGCGGCGACGATGGCCGGAAACGGCAGGCCGAGGAAATAGATGCCCAGAAAGGCCAGCCCGGCGATGCTCCAGGCGACGCCGCCCTTGAGCGCGCGCTTGGCGATGCGCGACAGCGCCTCCAGCACCAGCGTCAGCACGGCGGCCGACAGGCCCCAGAACAGCCCGGCCAGCCAGGCGATCTGGCCGAAGCTGGCATAGATCATGGCCAAGGCCAGCATCAGCACCGCGCCCGGCAGCACGAACAACCCGCCCGCCACCAACCCGCCCGGCCAGCGATGCAAAAGCCAGCCGACATAGGTCGCCAATTGCTGGGCCTCGGGGCCGGGCAGCAGCATGCAGTAGTTGAGGGCGTGCAGGAACCGCGCCTCGCCGATCCAGTGGCGCTCCTCGACCAGCATGCGGTGCATGACCGCGATCTGTCCGGCCGGACCGCCGAAACTGTTGAGGCCGATCGCCCACCAGGCGCGCAGCGCGGTGGCGAAGGAGATGCCGTGGGCGGGCGTGGTCATGGGCGCCGCGCCGGCCCGAACGAGGCGTAGAGGTCGTCGAACACCGCGGCGGCGCGGGCGAGACGGTCTTCGTCGCCGCGGTGCTGGCGCACCACGCCGTCGAGCACCAGCTTGAGGCCGGCCGCCTCGGCGCGCCCGAACTTGCCGTCCTTCATGTCGAGATCGTGCACGATTTCCCCGATCGCGGCCAGGGCGCGGTCGGCCAGGCCCGCCCGCCGCAGCAGGGTCTCGAAGGTGCAGTCCTCGCCCTCGTGGGTGAACTCGGCCTCGGCCATGTCGAAGCGCAGTTCGTCGGCGCGCGGGCGATAGCCGCGCGAGGCCACGAACTTGAAGCGCGCCTCGGGATCGATGAAGCGCCGGATCAGCCAGGCCGAGGCCAGCCGATCGACATAGAGCTCGGCTCGCGTCACCCAGGTCCGGCCGCGCA
>VGDZ01000015.1 GCA_016869515.1 Alphaproteobacteria bacterium
CCGGCCTGCCCCGGTTCAGTCGTACTTGACCCATTTGGCGACGACGAAATTGTCGGCGCGGTGATGTGCCGTTACCTTGGCGTTCATCGCCCAGGGGATGACGATGTGATAGAGCGGGACGTGGCCGTATTCGGCATTGTGAATCCGCAATGCTTCGCGGATCTGGCCGCGACGGGCCTCGGCGTTGGGTTCGGACCCGACCTTCTCGATCAGCGAGTCGACCTGGGCGTTGGCGTAGCCGCCGGCGTTCCACGAACCCGCGCCGACCTTGCCCTTTGACATGACGATGCCGCGCAGAGTGTAGAGCGCATCCAGCGTCGGCACGCCCCAGGACAGGCCGAAGAAGCTGGTGTCCTGGGCGGCGAATTTCTGGAAGGTGATGGTGGGCGGCATCAGGTTGACGTCGACCGCGATGCCGATCTGGGCCAGCTGCGGGGCAATGGCGACGCAGGCCTCGGCATAGTTGCCCTGCGGGCAGTCGAGCGTGACCTTGAAGCCGTTGGGATAGCCGGCCTCGGTCAACAGCTGCTTGGCGCGCGCGCGGTCGAGCGGCGGGCGGACGTCGAGATCCTTGGCGTAGCCGTTGACGAAATGCGTCCACATCGAACCGGTCGGCACCGCCTGATTGCGCAGCACGCGGCTCTTGATCGCCTCGACGTCGATCGACAGCGCCACCGCCTCGCGCACCCGGCGGTCCTTGAACGGGTTCTTGCCCTTGACGTCGGAATATTTGAGTTCGTCGCGAAACTGATCGAAGCCCAGGAACACGGTGCGGTTTTCCATGCCCTCGACCACCTTGATGCGCGCATCGCGCTTGAGGCGCTCAAGGTCCTGGTAGGGCACGAAATTGGTGATGTCGACATCGCCCGCCACCAGCGCCGAGATGCGCGTCGCGTCGTTGGTGATCGGGATCTGCACCAAGAGGTCGATATTGCCCTCGCGCTTGCCCCACCAGCCGGGATGGACCTCCATCTCGGTGCGTACGTCGGCCTGGCGCAGCCGCAGCTTGTAGGGCCCGGTGCCCATGGCGTTGCGGGTGGCGAAGTTCTCTTCCTTGGCGGCGTAGTTGTGCGGCTTCTCGACCTTGTTGGCCTCGGACCAGCGCTTCTGCATGACGAAGATGCGGGTCAGCTTGTCGGGCAGGATGGCGTCGGTGACCTTGGTGACGATGTCGACCGTCCGATCGTCGACCCGCACCGCCTCGGCGATCGAGTCCATGTAGATGGTGTAGTTCGAGGTCGGCGCCAAGGCCCGGCCGATGGTGAAGACCACGTCGTCGGCGGTGAAGGGCGAGCCGTCATGCCATTTCACGCCGTCCCGCAAATGAAAACGCCAGCGATTGGGCTGCACCATCTCCCAGCGCGTCGCTAGGGCCGGTTCGACTTCCAGGTTCTTGCCGCGCGTGGTCAGGCATTCGTAGACCTGCTCCAGCGTCATGTTGTTGAGGAAGGCGTTGTTGGCGTGCGGATCGAAAGTGGTGGTCTCGTTGTTGATCGCGAGCCGCAGGGTCTTGCCCTGGGCCAACGCGTCGCCCGCGCCGATCGCCAGCGCCGCGACCGCGGCGCCCGCGGCCAGCCATTTCGTTGCGCTCATGTCGTCCCCCGAAATTGCGAGATGCCGGCAGTATGGGACGCTCGGACCCCGTGGCGCAATGGCAAGGGTTTCGTGCTACAAGGGCGCCCTTTTCGCGAGCCGAAACCGATGGCCTTGGTCCTCTACAACACCGCCACGCGCCGCAAGGAGGCGTTCGAACCGCTCGAGCCGGGTCTGGTCCGGCTTTATGTCTGCGGCCCGACCCCCTACGACTACGCCCATATCGGCAATGCCCGCGCCTTTGTCGCTTTCGATGTGCTGTATCGGCTGCTGCGAGCGCGCTACGGCAAGGTGATCTACGTCCGCAACATCACCGACGTCGACGACAAGATCAACGCGGCCGCGCGCGAAGAGGGCGTGGGGATCGACGTCGTCACCGCGCGCACCATCGCCGCGTTCCATGCCGACATGGCGGCGCTGAACGTGCTGCCGCCGACGGTCGAGCCGCGCGTCACCGCGCATATCGCCCAGATCGTCGCCATGATCGCAACGCTGATCGCCAAAGGCCATGCCTACCTGGCCGAGGGTCATGTGCTGTTCCACGTGCCTTCGATGGTCGATTACGGGTCGCTGTCGGGCCATTCGCGCGACGAACTGATCGCCGGCGCACGCATCGATGTCGCGCCCTATAAGCGCGATCCCGGCGACTTCGTGCTGTGGAAGCCCTCGACCCCCGACCTGCCGGGTTGGGACAGCCCCTGGGGCCGCGGCCGGCCGGGCTGGCATATCGAATGCAGCGCCATGGCCGAGACCCATCTCGGACTCACCATCGACATCCACGGCGGCGGGCGCGACCTGGTCTTTCCCCATCACGAAAACGAACGCGCGCAGTCGCTGTGCGCCCATGGCGGCGTGCCGTTCGTGCGCTATTGGGTGCATAACGGTTTCGTCACCGTCGAGGGCGAGAAGATGTCCAAGTCCTTGGGCAATTTCCGGACCCCCAACGAGGTGCTGCGGCAGGCGCCGGGCGAGGCCATCCGCTTGGCGCTGTTGGCGGCGCATTATCGCCAGCCGCTGGATTGGACCGATGACGGGCTGAAGGCGGCCAAGGCACGGCTCGACAACTGGTACACGGCCTTGCGCCTGGCCGAGGGCGTGCCGGCCGAGGCCGCCGAGCCGGGCGCCTTCGCCGCCGTGCTGTCGGATTTCGCCCGCGCCATGGACGACGATCTCAACACGCCGATGGCGCTGGGCGCGCTCGATCTTCTCGCCGGCGCGCTCAACAAGGCGACCGACCGCGCGCAGAAGGCGGCGTTCAAGGCGGCGCTGGTGTTCGGCGCCGGCATGATCGGGCTGCTGAACCACGCCCCCGAGGACTGGTTCAAGTGGCAGCCGCCAGGCGTCGAGGGGCTGGACGAGCGTGCCATTCTCGATCTGATCGAGCAGCGGCTGGCGGCGCGCAAGGCCAAGGATTTCGCCCGCGCCGACGCCATCCGCAAGCAGTTGGCCGATGGCGGCGTCTTGCTGGAGGACAAACCCGGCGGCCGCACCGAATGGAAGCGCGCCTCGTGAGCCGCGAGCGGGTCTACCTGTTCGACACCACGTTGCGCGACGGCGCGCAGACCCAGGGCGTCGATTTCTCGGTCCACGACAAGACCACCATGGCGCGGGCGCTGGACGCGCTCGGCATCGACTATGTCGAGGGCGGCTGGCCGGGCGCCAACCCGACCGACAGCGCCTTCTTCGCCGAGGCGCCCAGGTTGGAGCGCGCGCGGCTGACCGCCTTCGGCATGACCAGGCGGCCCGGGCGCTCGGCCGAAAACGATCCCGGCCTGACGGCGGTGCTGGCCGCCGGCACCAAGGCGATCTGCCTGGTGGGCAAGACCTGGGATTTCCACGTCGCTACGGCGCTGGGGGTCAGCCGCGAGGAAAATCTCGACTTGATCGGGAGTTCGCTGGCGGCCGTGGTCAAGCGCGGCGCCGAGGCGCTGTTCGATGCCGAGCATTTCTTCGACGGCTACAAGGCCGATCCGGGATATGCGCTGGCCTGTCTCGATGCGGCGGTGGCGGGCGGGGCGCGTTGGGTGGTGCTGTGCGACACCAATGGCGGCACGCTGCCCGAGGAAGTCGAGCGCATCGTCGGCGAGGCGATGCGGCGCGTGCCTGCCGGGCGGCTGGCGATCCACGCCCATGACGACACCGGCAACGCCGTCGCCAATGCCTTGGCGGCGCTGCGCGCCGGTTGCCGGCAGATCCAGGGTTCGCTCAACGGCCTGGGCGAGCGCTGCGGCAACACCAATCTGGTGACTGTGATTCCGACCCTGATGCTGAAGGCCGGCTATCGCGATCGCTACGAGATCGGCGTCACGCCCGAAGCGCTCAAGGGGCTGACCCGCGCCTCGCGGCTGTTGGACGAGCTTCTGACCCGCAGCCCGAATCGGCACGCGCCCTATGTCGGCGCTTCGGCCTTTGCCCACAAGGGCGGGCTGCATGCCTCGGCCGTGGCCAAGGACCCGACCACCTACGAGCACGTTCCGCCCGAAAGCGTCGGCAATGTCCGCCAGATCCTGGTCTCGGACCAGGCCGGGCGGTCCAACATCTTGGCGCAGCTTGCCGGCGTCGGCATCGACCTCGCGCCCGACGACGCGCGCATCGGCCGGCTGCTGTCGGAAGTGAAGGAGCGCGAATTCCGCGGCTACACCTATGACGGCGCCGATGCCAGCTTCGAGCTTTTGGCCCGGCGCGCGCTGGGGCAGGTGCCCGAATACTTCCGGGTCAATTCCTATCGCGCCTTGGTCGAGCGCCGCATCAACGCCAAGGGCGAAGAGATCACCCTGGCCGAGGCGACGGTCAAGGTGACGGTCGACGGCCAATTGCTGATGTCGGTGGCCGAGGGCAACGGTCCGGTCAGCGCGCTGGACGCCGCCTTGCGCAAGGACCTCGGCAAGTTTTCGCGTTTTCTCGAGGATCTGCGGCTGGTGGATTTCCGCGTCCGCATCCTCAATCAGGGCACCGGCGCGGTGACTCGGGTCATGGTCGAAAGCATGGACGGCCGGGATCGCTCCTGGTTCACGGTCGGGGTCTCGACCAACATCGTCGATGCCTCGTTCCAGGCGCTGTACGACGCCATCGTCTACAAGCTCTATCGCGACGGCGCCCCGGCCGGGGAGGGCTAGGGGTGCTCGCGCCGGCGGTGGTGCTGGTCCGCCCGCAGCTGGCCGAGAACATCGGCGCCGCCGCCCGCGCCATGGCCAATTTCGGATTGTCGGATCTGAGATTGGTGGCGCCGCGCCATGGCTGGCCGCAGGCACGGGCGATCGAGGTCGCGGCAGGCGGCGAGACGGTCGCCAAGGGCGCGCGCGTTTTCGACGGCTTGGCGGCGGCGGTGGGCGATCTGCAGCGGCTCTATGCCACCACCGCCCGCCGCCGGCAGCTGGTCAAGCCGATCCTCGCCCCGCGCGCGGCCGCGGTCGAAATGACCGCCCACGCCGCGAGCGGCATGCGCCTTGGCTTGATCTTCGGTCAAGAGCGCACCGGGCTCGACACCGAGGACGTCGCCATCGCCCAGGCCATTGTCGAAATCCCGACCGATCCGGCCTGTTTTTCGCTCAACCTCGCCCAGGCGGTCCTGCTCTTGGCCTATGAATGGCGGCTGGCGGCGTTGGCGCCGGTTCCGTCGCAGCCCGCTTCCGAGCCACCGGCCAAACAGGCGGATGTGCTCAGGCTTTATGAGCATTTGGAAGGCGAGTTGGAACGCGGGGGGTTCTTCGCGACTCAGGAACAGAAGCCGACCATGGTGCGCAATCTGCGCGCCCTCCTGGCGCGGGCCGAGATGACCGACCAGGAGGTCCGCACCCTGCGGGGGGCGATCAAGGCCCTGGTCGAGCCCCGGATCCGGCGCCCGCGGCCGCCCCGGAACAGGCGTTGACAGAGGCCCGCCAGTCCTTTATCTCCCGCGCCTTCGAGACCGACGGACCGCCATGACCAAGCGCATTCAATCCAAGTACAAGATCGACCGCCGCATGGGCGAAAACCTGTGGGGCCGCTCGCGTTCGCCGCTGGCGCGCAAGAGCGAGATCGGCGGCCCCGGCCAGCACGGCCTGCGGCGCAAGAAGCCCACCGATTACGGCATCCAGTTGATGGCCAAGCAGAAGCTCAAGGGCTATTACGGCAACATCACCGAAAAGCAGTTCCGCCGCATCTTCGGCGAGGCGGTGCGCCGCAAGGGCGACACCTCGGAGAACCTGATCGGGCTTTTGGAGGCGCGGCTCGACATCACGGTCTATCGCATGAAGTTCGTGCCGACCGTGTTCGCCGCCCGCCAGTTCGTCAACCACGGCCATGTCCGCGTCAACGGCAAGCGCGTCACTGTGCCCTCGATCACGCTCAAGGTCGGCGACATCCTGATGCTGACCGAGAAGGGCAAGTCGATGGCCGCCACCATCGCCGCCGGCGAATCCACCGACCGCGAAGTGCCGGACTATCTCGAGGCCGACCACAAGAACGGCGCCGGCAAGGTGCTGCGCGTGCCCAAGCTGGCCGACGTGCCCTATCCGGTGAAGATGGAGCCGGCGCAGGTCATCGGCTTCTACTCGCGCTGAGTCAGCCGAGACCCAACGCCCGTTTGGCCTCGGCGACGATTTCGGGGCTGTCGTCGAATTCGAAGCCGCGATTGAGCAGATCGCGGGTGTAGTGCTTGTTGTAGATCCAGGCCCAGGCCAGGATCGCCATCACCGACAGCATCGGCTGGCCGAGGCCGCCCAGCACCAGGCCGAAAGCGATCGCCGCCACCCCCATGGCGATGTCGCCGCGCAACAGCGCGGGAATGCCGCCGAACAGCAGCGAGGTCCAGGAAAAGCCGTAAAAGCCGGTCTTGATCTCGCCGCTGTCGGGATGGCGCAGGCGGACCGGCTTGGCCAAGGCGCGGGCGCGGCTTGCGCCGCTATTCGGGCCGTGCCTGCTCGTTGAAAGCGACGCCCTTGGTCTTGAACAGCTGGCCAAGCTCGCCGGTCTGGAACATCTCCCGGACGATATCGCAGCCGCCGACGAACTCGCCGTCGACGTAGAGCTGCGGGATGGTCGGCCACTCGGAAAAGGCCTTGATGCCGTCGCGCAGCTGCGAGTCCTGCAGCACGTCGGCGCTCTTGAACTTGACGCCCATATGGCTCAGCACCTGCACCACCGCGGCCGAGAAGCCGCATTGCGGGAACACCGGCGAGCCCTTCATGTAGAGCATCACCTTGTTGGCGCTGACGTCCTGCTTGATGCGATCGAAGACGGGGTTGGTCGCGGTCATGGCGGCGGCCTCCTTGGGGCCTGGGTCAGGGTGCCGAGGTGGTCAGCATGAGGGCGTGCAACTCGCCGCCCATGCGGCCCTTCAGCGCCTTGTAGATCATCTGGTGCTGCTGGACGCGGCTTTTGCCGGCAAAGGCGGCCGAGACGACATGCGCGGCATAATGGTCGCCGTCGCCGCGCAGGTCGTCGATCTTGATCTGGGCGTCGGGCAACGCCTCCTTGATCATGCGTTCGATCTCTGCGGCTTGCATCGCCATGGTCAGCGTCCCGGTGCGGCCATCAGCGCGGGCAGGGTGGATTCGTGCAGCGCCCGCAATTCGGCGATGGATATGGTGCAGTGGCCCTCGACTGTCAACGTCCGGCCGCCCGATTCACCCAAAGCTTGTGCGGATACGTCCTTGGCCCGCAGCACCGAGAGCGTGCCCACGGGATCGGAGGTCGCGATCAGGTAACGAGCCTGGTCCTCGCCGAACAGGAAGGCGTGCGGCGATGCGCCCTTGGGCAAGGCGATGCGCGCGCCCTGGCCGCCGGCCATCGCCATTTCGGCCAGCGCCACCAGGAGACCTCCATCCGACAAATCGTGACAGGCCTCGACCATGCCGGCGCGGATCAGCGCGCGGACAGTGTCGCCGTTGCGCCGTTCGGCCGCCAGATCGACCGGCGGCGGCGGTCCGTCCTCGCGCCCCAGCACTTCGCGCAAGTAGAGCGACTGGCCGAGATGACCCTTGGTCTCGCCGACCAGGATCAGCGCCAAGTCCGGCTGGCGCAAAGCGAGTCCGACGCCAAAGGTCAGATCGTCCAGCACGCCGACGCCGCCGATTTGGGGTGTCGGCAGCACGCCGCGGCCCGAGGTCTCGTTGTAGAGCGAGACATTGCCCGACACGACCGGGAAGTCGAGCGCCAGGCAGGCGGCGCGCATGCCCTCGATGCAGCCGGCGAACTGGCCCATGATCTCGGGCCGCTCGGGATTGCCGAAATTGAGGCAATCGGTGATCGCCAGCGGCCGCGCTCCGACCGCGGTCAGGTTGCGCCAGCACTCCGCCACCGCCTGGGCGCCGCCGGCCTCGGGTTCGGCCTGGCAATAGCGCGGCGTGCAGTCGGTGGTCAGCGCCAGCGCCTTGCGCGATCCGGGCAGGCGCACCACCGCCGCATCCCCGCCCGGGCGCTGTACGGTATTGCCCATGACCAGATGGTCGTATTGCTCCCAGATCCAGCGCTTGGAAGCGAGGTCGGGGCAGGCAAGCAGGGTCTTGAGCGCATCGCCGACCGATCGTGGCGCCGGCAGCTTGCCGAGCGGCTTGGCCTTGGGCGTCGGCTTGGTGGGCCGATCGTAAAGCGGGGCCTCGTCGGCCAGCGGTCCGACCGGCAGGTCGACCGCGACCTTGCCGTCCTTGCGGCACACCACCTTGCCGCTGTCGGTGATGCGGCCGATGACGGCGAAATCCAATTCCCATTTCTCGAACACGCGCCGGGCCGCGTCCTCGCGCCCGGCCTTGAGCACCATCAGCATGCGCTCCTGGCTTTCGGACAGCATGATCTCGTAGGCGGTCATGGCGGTCTCGCGGCAGGGCACGCGGTCGAGATCGAGTTCGATCCCGACCCCGCCCTTGCCGGCCATCTCGCAGGACGAACTGGTGAGGCCGGCCGCGCCCATGTCCTGGATGGCGACGATGGCGTCCGAGGCCATCAGTTCGAGGCAAGCTTCCAGCAGCAGCTTTTCGGTGAAGGGATCGCCGACTTGGACGGTCGGGCGCTTTTCCTCGCTGCCTTCGCCGAATTCGGCCGAGGCCATGGTGGCGCCGTGGATGCCGTCGCGACCGGTCTTCGAGCCGACATAGACCACGGGATTGCCGATGCCGGCCGCGGCCGAACGGAAGATGCGGTCGATCCGCGCCAGGCCGACGGTCATGGCGTTGACCAGGATGTTGCCGTTATAGGCCGGATGGAATGTGCACTCGCCGGCGACGGTCGGAATCCCCATGCAATTGCCGTAGCCGCCGATGCCGGCGACCACGCCGCCGACCAGATGCTTGGTCTTGGGATGATCGGGCGCGCCGAAGCGCAACGCGTTCAGGTTGGCGATCGGCCGCGCCCCCATGGTGAAGACGTCGCGCAGGATGCCGCCGACGCCAGTGGCGGCGCCCTGATAGGGCTCGATGAACGAGGGATGGTTGTGGCTTTCCATCTTGAACACCGCGGCCAGCCCGCCGCCGATGTCGATCGCGCCGGCATTCTCGCCCGGACCCTGCACCACCCAGGGCGCCTGGGTCGGCAGGCGCCGCAGCCATTTGCGCGAGGACTTGTAGGAGCAGTGCTCGCTCCACATCGCGCTGAACATGCCGAGTTCGGCTTGGTTGGGGGTGCGGCCGAGCAAGGTCAGAATGCGCGCGTATTCGTCGGGCTTGAGCCCGTATTCCGCCGCCAGCGCCTGATCGACCCGAACCTCGCGCGCCATGGCTTATTTCAGGGCCGCCGCCAGACTGTCGAACAGGCCCTTGCCGTCGATGCTTCCCACCGCGGGATCGCTGGCGTTTTCGGGATGGGGCATCATGCCCAGCACGGTCTTGGAGCGGTTGAACACGCCGGCGATGTCGCGTGCCGAGCCGTTGGGATTGTCGCCCGTGCCGCCATCCGCCCGGCAATAGCGGAATGCGACCAGGCCTTCGCCCTCAAGCCGGTCGAGCTCGTCGCCGTCGGCGACGTAATTGCCCTCGTTGTGCGCCATCGGCACGCTCAGCACCTGGTCGCGCTCGTAGCGGTTGGTGAACAGGCTCTGGCTGGTTTCGACCCGCAGATTGACGTTGCGGCAGATGAATTTCCGGCCGGCGTTGACCAAGAGCGCGCCGGGAAGCAGCCCGGCCTCGGTCAGGATCTGAAAGCCGTTGCAGACCCCCAGCACCGCCACGCCCTGCTCGGCGCGCGTCTTGACCGCGCGCATCACCGGCGAATGCGCCGCCATGGCGCCGCAGCGCAAGTAATCGCCATGCGAGAAACCGCCCGGCAGCACGATCAGGTCGACCGGCGGGATTTCGGCCTCGCCGTGCCAGACGAAGACGGGCTTGCGTCCGGACGAGGCCTCGAGCGCGGCCGCGATGTCGTGCTCCCGGTTCGAGCCGGGAAAAATCACCACCGCAGCCTTCACTCAACCCTCGATGTCGATGGCATAGCGCTCCATCACCGGATTGGCCAGCAGCTTGCGGCACATCTCCTCGACCTGGGCGCGGGCCTTGGCCGGATCGCGCTCGGCCAGATCGATCTCGATCAGCTTGCCTTGGCGGATTTCGCCCAGGCCGGCGAAGCCCATGCCTTCGAGGGCGTGGCCGATGGCCTTGCCCTGGGGATCGAGCACGCCGGTCTTGAGCGTGACGCGGACCCGCGCCTTCACTGCATCACCGTCGGACCCTTGAAGTCGCGCGGGCCGGCCTCGGGCAGGATGCCCAGCCGCCGCGCCACCTCTTGATAGGCCTCGGCCACGCCGCCGAGATCGCGCCGGAAGCGGTCCTTGTCCATCTTCTCGTTGGTGGCCGAGTCCCACAGCCGGCAGGAATCGGGCGTGATCTCGTCGGCCAGGATGATGCGCATCTCGTCGTTGTTTTCCCAGTAGCGGCCGAATTCCAGCTTGAAGTCGATCAGCCGGATGCCGATGCCGAGGAACAGGCCGATGAGGAAGTCGTTGATGCGCAGCGCCAACGCCATGACGTCGTCGATCTCCTGGGTCGAGGCCCAGCCGAAGGCGGTGATGTGCTCCTCCGACACCATCGGATCGCCCAGCTTGTCGTTCTTGTAATAGAATTCGAGGATCGAGCGCGGCAGGGCGGTGCCTTCCTCGATGCCAAGCCGGGTCGACAGCGAGCCGGCGGCGACGTTGCGCACCACCACTTCGAGCGGGATGATCTCGACCTCGCGCACCAGCTGTTCGCGCATGTTGAGGCGGCGGACGAAATGGGTCGGGATGCCGATCTCGTTCAGCCGCATCATGATGTACTCGCTGATGCGGTTGTTGATCACGCCCTTGCCGACGATGACGCCCTTTTTCTGGTTGTTGAAGGCGGTGGCGTCGTCCTTGAAGTACTGCACCAGGGTGCCGGGCTCGGGGCCTTCGAACAGCACCTTGGCCTTGCCTTCGTAGACCTGTCTGCGGCGGGCCATGGTCGAAAATCCCTCGTTCGTCGGGCTGCGGATGAGCGAGGTTGATTCCGCCCTCCGCTCCGGCTAGTTAGACGCGCCCAACCGCCCTGTCCAGAGGAACTTGTCCCCATGAGCGGCTTCGACGAACGCGAGAAGACCCACGAGAAGCAATTCGCCGTCGACGAGGCGACCAAGTTCAAGATCGAAGTCCGCCGCAACAAGCTTTTGGGGCTGTGGGCGGCCGAACATCTCGGGCTGAAAGGGGCCGATGCCGAGGCCTATGCCAAGAGCGTGGTCGAGGCCGATTTCGAACATGCCGGCGACGACGACGTCTTCCGCAAGCTGCGCAAGGATTTCGACGACCGGAAGCTGGACATGTCGGACCACCGCATCCGCCGCACCATGGACGAGCTCAAGGCCGAAGCCGCCCAGCAGATCAAGGCCGGGAAGTGAACACCCGCCGGAAGATGGTGTCGACGTGCTTGAGGTGATAGCCGAGGTCGAATAGCGCCGCCAGCTGGCGCGGTTTGAGCACCTTGGCCACGGCCGAATCGGCCGCCAGCATTTGGTGCAGATTTCCCCCCGACCGCCACGCCGCCATGGCGTGGCGCTGGACGGTCTCGTAGGCGCGCTCGCGGCTCATCCCGGCCTGGGTCAGCGCCAGCAGCACGCGCTGGGAATGCACCAGCCCGCCCAGCCGGTCGAGATTGCGCCGCATGTTGTCGGGATAGACCACCAAGTTCGCGATCAACCCGGTCAGCCGCCCGAGCGCGAAGTCGAGCGCGATGGTGGCATCGGGGCCGATGACGCGCTCGACCGAGGAATGCGAGATGTCGCGCTCGTGCCACAGCGCCACGTTCTCCAAGGCCGGCACGACCATGCCGCGCACCAGCCGGGCCAGGCCGGTGAGATTCTCGGACAGCACCGGATTGCGCTTGTGGGGCATGGCCGAAGAGCCCTTCTGGCCCTTGGCGAAAGGCTCCTCGGCCTCCAGCACTTCGGTGCGCTGGAGATGCCGAACCTCGGTCGCCAGGCGCTCGACCGAAGAGGCGATCACGCCCAGCGTGGCGAAGAAGGCGGCGTGACGATCGCGCGGAATCACCTGGGTCGAGATCGGCTCGACGGCGAGGCCCAGCTTGCGCGCGACGTGGGCTTCGACCCGGGGGTCGATGTTGGCGAAGGTGCCGACCGCGCCCGAGATGGCGCAGGTGGCGATCTCGCGCCGCGCTGCCTTCAGGCGCTGGCGGGCGCGGGCGAATTCGGCATAGGCCTGGGCCAGCTTGAGGCCGAAGGTGGTGGGTTCGGCATGGATGGCATGGCTGCGGCCAATGCAGGGCGTGCGGCGGTGCTCGAAGGCACGGCGCTTGAGCGCCTTGAGCAACCCGTCGAGATCGGCCAGCAACAGGTCGGCCGCCTGGGTCAACTGCACCGCCAGGCAAGTGTCGAGCACGTCCGAGGAGGTCATGCCCTGGTGGACGAAGCGCGCCGCCGGCCCGACATGCTCGGCAAGGTTGGTCAGGAAGGCGATGACGTCGTGGCGGGTCTCGCGCTCGATGGCATCGATGCGCGCGATCTGCCACTTGCCGCGGCGCCACACCGCGCGCGCGGCCGAACGCGGGATCACGCCCAGCTTGGCCTGGGCGTCGCAAGCATGGGCCTCGATCTCGAACCAGATGCGGAAGCGGTTTTCGGGCTCCCAGATCGCCGCCATCGCCGGGCGGGAATAGCGCTGAATCATGGAAACACCCTGGCATAGGCGGCCAGCAAACGCACGCGCAGCGCCTCGGCATTGCCGCCCTCGGGCGTGGCGTCGGCCAGCCATGCGGCCAGCACGGCCAGGAAGACGCCGGTGGCGGCGGCTTCGGCGGCGGCACGGCGGATGCCGGTCTCGCCGCAGCCCGCGACCTCACGCCACCACTGCACCGTGCGCGACAGATCGAACAGCATCGGCACCCAGTGATGCGGATGCGGCGGATGCATCTTGGCCAGCAGCATCTGGCGGGTGACGGCGCGATAGGGCGCCAGCGCTTTCTGCCAGGCGATCAGGGCTTGGCCGAGGCGGGCTTCGACCGGGGCGCGGGGGTCGATCTTGGCCGCCAGCATGGCGTCGAGCGCGCGGCCGAACCAGGCATTGGCGATGGCGTCCTTGTCGCGATAGCAGGCATGGATCTCGCGCAAGGAAATCCGCAGCCGCCGGGCGAGGGCGTGCAGGGTCACGGCCTCCCAGCCTTGGTCATCGGCCTCGCGCAAGGCCGCCATCAGGATGCGTTCGGCGGTGGCGGCCCGGGTCATCGCGCCCGCGCCTCGGCCAGGGCGTCGATATCGCCCGCCAGCCAGCGGTCCAGCAGCTCGGGCCGCTCCAGCGCCAGCTCGATCGCCAGCACCAAGTTGAGATGGTCGTAGGCGAAGCCGCCGGCCTGCAGCGCCTCGGCCATGCCAAACTGGGCGTCGTCGTAGATCGCCACCGATTCGCCGCTGAACGCTTCGGGCAGGCGGTTGCTTTCGCGCGCCTGGATCGAGGCCTCGACATCCTCGACGATCCAGCGGCAGACCTGGGCGTCGAAGGAATAGTAGCCGCGGCATTTCATCGGCCGCGCCGGATAGACCCCGCAATTGCCGTTCTCGTCGAACGGGCAGATCACCTTGAGCCGGCGATAGTCGTCGACCGAGAGCGCCCGGATCTGCGCCGCGCGTTCCTTCAGCCGCGCCAGCATCCGTTCCCACCGCTCGCCCTGATAGCTCTCGCGGATGTAGGCGATCAGGCCGGGCAGTTCGTAGGACGACATCGACACCTGCTGGTAGCAGCACCACGAGCAGCCGGCCTTGCAGGCCAGCGACTTGCCGCCCGGCGCCTCGGTGCGGTCGCGCGCCGCCCTCCAGGCGGTGTCGGCGAAGCGCATCGCCGCTTCGACCGTGCGAATCAGGGCGGCGCGATCGCGGCGTCCGCCCAGGCCCTTGGAAACGCGGTCGCGCACGGTATCGCGGACATAGTTCGGAATCGGCGCGTCCGCCGGCTGGCCGCGGCCGGCAAAGCGCCCCAGCATGTCGGATAGCGCATCGCCCGCCGTCACCGGCGCCAGCGTGACCGGCGCCGTGCTGCCCGCGGCGGCGCGGTCCTTGGCGGCCTGGCGGCGCTGTTTGCGGTTCACAGCAGCCCCGCGGTCTTGAAGCTGAGATGACGACCGCGACCGATCACCAGGTGATCGTGGACCGTGACGTTGAGCTTCTGGCCGGCGGCGACGATGTCCTTGGTCACGGCAATGTCGGCCTTGGAGGGCGTGGGATCGCCGCTGGGATGGTTGTGCACCAGGATCAGCGCGGTCGCGCCCAGCTCGAGCGCGCGCTTGATCACCTCGCGCGGATAGACCGGGGTGTGGTCGACCGTTCCGGCCTCCTGCACTTCGTCGGCGATCAGCCCATTCTTGCGATCGAGAAACAGGATGCGGAACTGCTCGGTCTTGGCGAGCTCCATCGACAGCCGGCAATAGTCGACCAGCGAATCCCACGACGACAGCACGGTGCGCGCCTTGACCTGGGCCTTGAGCATGCGCGCGGCGGCGATCCTGACCAGGCGCAGTTGCGCTGCACCGGCCTCGCCCAAGCCCTTGACCGTGGCCAGCGCCGCGGGTTCGGCTGCGAACACGCCGGCCAGATCGCCGAACTTGGCCAGCAGCGCCTTGGCCAGCGGCTTGGTGTCGGCGCGCGGCTGGGCCGCCCACAGCAGCATCTCCAGCACCTCGTAATCGGCCAGGGCGTCGTCGCCGCCGGCGGTCAGCCGCGCGCGCAACCGCCCGCGATGGCCGGCGTAATGCGGCTTTTGTTCAGGCTCGCTCTTGGACATGGAGCCGCGAGTCTAGGCGGCGTCAGGCGTAAAGAAAAGTCCCCAGCAGCAGCCAGCGCCGCGCTGCCTGCTCTTGGCCGGGCCGGGCCTGCAAGGGCGTGGTGTAATGCCATAGCGGCAGGCGATAGGCGGTGATGCCGCCCAATGTCGCCAACTCGATCTGCTGGCAGAAATGGCCGCCGGATTCGTAGACCAGCGATTGGCCGGCGACGGCGGGCGTGCTGAGGCTTACATGCACGTCGAGATAGCCTGAATACGAAGTGGCAGGCAGTACAAGTAGGAAATCTTCTTCGGCGGGTAGCCTAGGCCGCGTGCATATGCTAGAGGTTGTGCCCTTCAATGGGAAGGCGGACATGGCGGCAAAGCTACGGATTCGCTACGGCGACTTGGAAATCGAATGCGAGGGTGAGCCCTCGTTCATTAAAGGCGAAGTTCCTCAGATCGTAGAAGCGATTACAAAGCTTTTACATGCTGCTCCTAATGCGCCCGCAGGGGTGAAAGGTGCGAGCGGCGCGGGCGCTGGTAAGTCGGCCTCAACTGGCAAGTTGACGACGACTACCAAGGCTATTGCGCTCGCAAAGGGCTATAAGGAAGGCCCAGACCTAGTTAAAGCTGCCTTAGCTTGTCTTCATGCGGTCCATGGCAAAGAGTGTGCTACTCAGGCTGAAATCATCGCTGAGATGAAGACGGTTTCGACGTTGTACAAACTATCAATGCAAAATAATATGGGTCGAACGGTTAGAACGCTTATGACTAAGGGAGATGTTAATGAGCCTGAGATCGGCAAATATGTTTTATCAGATAAAGCTAAGGCGGACGTGCTTGATGGGATAACAAAATGACTAGGGAAATAAAGAATATTCTAGCTAGTAAGAACTATAGCAAGACTGACAAGATTTTGCTAATTTTATCTACACAAAATATCCCGATGAAGATTAAGGAGATAAGAGACGCAGGTGTAAAGTTAGGTTTTCGTGAGATTCAGACAATCAACGTCAATTCACATTTAAATGGAACGAGGGGAAAGGCTACGCTTCTGCCAGATGGATGGGAACTTACAGAGAGTGGTAGAGAGTATCTACTAGGTAAAGGATGTCTAAAAAGTGTTACTGCTTTAACGCCGTTATTGAGAAAGGTAGAACAATATGTTACTGGAATAACTTTAAAGGAAACTAAGGAATTTATCAATGAATCTATTGAGTGTGCTAACAGACAATTGTATCGAGCGGCAGTGGTTCTTAGTTGGATTGGGGCTGTTTCTATTTTGCACCACTATGTTTTAAAAAATTATCTGACTGAGTTTAATAAAGAGGCAATTGAAAAGAAACTAATTAAGAAGCCTATTAAAAATCAGGACGGCCTAACTAAGATCGGCGAGAACGATTTTCTACAGGTGATCCAGGCAATTTAGATAATCACGAATGACGTGAAGAAAGAGCTTATAAGCTGCTTGGACAGAAGGAATAGCTGCGGCCATCCCAATAACATCAAAATGCAAGAGCCAGCGGTGGCGGCCCATTTGGATAATCTAGTACTTTACGTTTTCAGCAAATTTGCCGGCTAAGTGTCACAAAGTTGACGCATCGCTTGGTGGCGTAAACCGCCACGGGATTGCCGGAGGCTCCAACTCCTGAGAAGGTGGAGCCATGATGAACAAGACAACGAACAAGTTCTCGCCTGTGGTGCGTAGCCGGGCGGTGCGGCTGGTGCTCGATCACGAACACGAGCATCGGTCGCGCTGGGCGGCGATCTCGTCGGTGGCCGGCAAGATCGGCTGCACGGCGCAGACGCTGAACGAGTGAACCAGGAAGAGAGAGATCGACAGCGGCATGCGGGCCGGCGTGCCGACGTACATGGAGCGGCGAGTCTAGGCGGCGTCAGGCGTAAAGAAAAGTCCCCAGCAGCAGCCAGCGCCGCGCTGCCTGCTCTTGGCCGGGCCGGGCCTGCAAGGGCGTGGTGTAATGCCACAGCGGCAGGCGATAGGCGGTGATGCCGCCCAGCGTCGCCAACTCGATCTGCTGGCAGAAATGGCCGCCGGATTCGTAAACCAGCGATTGGCCGGCGACGGCGGGCGTGGTGAGGCTGATGTGGATATCGAGATAGCCCGCCCGTGCCGCCGGCAGGTCGGGAAAATCGTCGGTATGCGGGCCGGCATAATCGCCCGCGCCATAGCACGAGACTTGGATGCCCCAGGCCGGCCGCAAGCGCCGCCCAGCCAGGGCTTGAGCGAATTCCCGAAAGCTGTCGGAGCGCAGGAGACGCACCAGCCCGATGCGCTGGGCCCGGCGATAGGATTTGGAATCCCGCCGCGCCAGCAGCGCGGTGGCGAAACGCATGGTCTTGCCCAGGCGCTCGGCGGTGGCGCGGCGCGGGCGGCGGGCCTCGATCGGATGCGACACCGGCACCAGCGCCGGCCGCATCTCGGCCTCGAGTCGCGCCAGCCAGGCGCGCGCCGGCTCCGCCGCGATGGCGCCGTCGATCGACAGCACGCGCTGATCGGGATCGGCCAGGATCCCGGTCAGGGTGCGATCGCGGCCTTCGAGAACGCGCCGGCCGGCGGGCGACAGCAGATCGGCAAAGTCGCGGGGCGGCGCGCTCATGGCCGCGGCCTGATGTCCTTGACCGGCAAATAGATCAAGAGCCCGAGCAGCAGGCATCCGCCGACCGCGCCGAAGGCGGCGCGATAGGCGATTTCGGGAATGGCCTGGCCGGCCGGGGTCATGGCGCCGACCACCAGCCCGGTGAGGAACTGGACGAAGGCGGCGCCGCCCATGGTGGCGACGTTGAGCGTAGTGACGCCGCGCCCGACCAGCTCGGGCGGAAAGATCGCCCGTCCATGGGCCAGCACGGCGACGACATAGCTGGAGACGAAGCAGATCGCGACCAGCAGGCTGACCGCGGCGACCAAAGACAGGCCCGGGATCGCCGCCAGGATCAGGAACAAGGCCACCGTCGCGGCGGCGCCCGGGACGACGATGAACTTACGGGTGTTGAAGATACGGTCCAGGGGCCCCATCGCCAGATAGCCCAGGATCGAGGCGCCGACCATGGCCAGCAAAAGATTGCCGCGCGTCACCGCATCGACCCGATGCACATCGTTGAGATAAGGCCCGCCCCACAGCCCGAGCACGGCGATGGTCGAGGCGTAGGAGAAGAAATTGACCGCGAAGACGTGATGCAACTGGCGCTCGCGCAGCACCTTGCCGACGCCGGCCAGGACCTCGGCCAGGGACTCGGAACCGCCGCCAGGGGCCGCCGCGCCGGGCGGGGAATCGCGAACCATCAGACCCAGGAGCGCGGCCGCCGCGACCGCCGCTCCGGCCATGCCGATGAACGCCTCGCGCCAGCCCCATTGCGCCGCCACCCAGGCCAGCGGCGTGGTCGACAGCGCGTTGCCGGCGGTGCCGATGGCGATCAGCAGCGAAACCATGGTGGCGAAACGCTCGGGCGGCATCCAGCGCGAGAACACCACCATCGATCCGACCAGCGAGCACGAACAGCCCAGCCCCAGCACCACCCGCGCCAGAGTGAGCTCGGTCAGGCCTTGGCCGAGCGCGAACCACATGGCGCCGACGGCGTTGAGCAGCATCACCGCCGCCATCACCCGCCGCGGCCCGAAGCGATCCAGCAGCATCCCGGCCGGGATCTGCGACACGGCGAAGGTGATGAAGAAGGCGCTGGTCAGCGTCGCCAGCGCCTCGGCGCCGAGGCCGAGATCGCGCATCAGCTCGGGCCCGATGGTGCCGTTGGCCGAGCGGAAGAACATGCTGAGGGTGTAGCCGGCGACCAGCGCGCCGAAGATCGTCCAGGCTTGGCGCGCGCGGCTCACGCCGCGTAGGGCGGCGCGTGCAACCCGGCCGGCGAGGTGGTGAAGATCTCGACCCCGCTTTCGGTGACGCCGAGGCTGTGCTCGAACTGCGCCGACAGCGAGCGGTCCTTGGTCACCGCCGTCCAGCCGTCGCCCAGCACCTTCACCTCGGGCCGGCCGAGATTGATCATCGGCTCGATGGTGAAGAACATGCCGGGCTTGAGTTCGATGCCGCTGCCCGGCTTGCCGTAATGCAGCACGTTGGGCGCGTCGTGGAACAGGCGGCCGACGCCGTGGCCGCAGAAATCGCGCACCACCGAGCAGCGCTGGGACTCGGCATGGGCCTGGATGGCGTGACCGACATCGCCCAGCCGCGCCCCCGGCCGCACCGCCTCGATCCCCTTCATCATCGCGGCGTAGGTGGTCTCGCACAGCCGCCGCGCCTTCACCCCGATCGCGCCGACCGGGAACATGCGGCTGGTGTCGCCATGCCAGCCCTCGAGGATGACGGTGACGTCGATGTTGACGACATCGCCTTCGACCAGCGGCTTGTCGCCGGGAATGCCGTGACAGACGACGTGGTTGACCGAAGTGCAGATCGAACGCGGATAGCCGCGATAGTGCAGCGGCGCCGGCACCGCGCCGCGATCGCAGATGAACTCGCGCGCGCGGTCGTCGAGATCGCCGGTCAGCACGCCCGGCCGCACCAGCGGCGTCAGCATGTCGAGGGTCTCGGCCGCCAGCCGGCCGGCCCGGCGCATGCCGTCGAAATCCTCCGGCCGATGCAGGCGGATCAGGCCGACATTGCGGGGTGGGGCGTCGGTGATGCCGATATAGGTCATGGCGCGGCGCGGTCCGGCGCGTGTATAACACTAATCCATGAGCGAGCGCATCATCACCGCCGCGGTGCTGATCATCGGCAACGAAATCCTCTCCGGTCGCACCCAGGACGTGAACCTCAACTATCTGGCCAAGCGGCTGGGCGAGTTGGGGGTGCGCCTGATGGAAGCCCGCATCGTGCCCGATGTCGATCATCGCATCGTCAAGGCGGTCAACGAGTTGCGCGCGGCCTACGACTACGTCTTCACCACCGGCGGCATCGGCCCGACGCACGACGACATCACCAGCGAGAGCCTGGCCAAGGCCTTCGGCGTGCCGCATATCCTGCATCCCGAGGCACATGCGCTGATGGCGGCGCATTACGCGCCGGGCCAGCTCAACGCCGCGCGGCTGCGCATGGCGATGACGCCCGAGGGCGCCGAGCTGGTGACCAATCCGATCTCGAAGGCGCCGGGCTATCGCATCGGCAACGTCCACGTCCTGGCCGGCGTACCCAAGATCATGCAGGCGATGTTCGAAGGCATGGCGCACCAGATCAAGGGCGGCAAGCCGGTCAAGAGCCGCAGCATTTCTTCGGGCGTGTTCGAAGGCGCGCTGGCGGCCGATCTCAAGGCGCTGCAGGAGAAGTACGCCGAGCTCGATCTCGGCTCCTATCCCAGCTACTCGATGGGCCAGGTGCGGGTGGCGATCGTCATGCGCGGCACCGACGAAGCGCGGCTGGCCGCCTGCGCCGAGGAGTGGAAGGCGACCATCGTCCGATTAGGCGGCACGCCGGTCGAGGACTGACCGGCGCAATCCTGCCCCGCGCGCATGCCCGCTTGGCGAAACTGGTAGACGCATGGGACTTAAAATCCCTGGGCCGGAAACGGCCATGCCGGTTCGAGTCCGGCAGCGGGCACCACGCGCAGCGCGCGCCGCAATCGTCGCGATCGACAAAATCCCCGTCCGAGTCGCGGCGTGGCGTTTTCTCAA
Organism: Alphaproteobacteria bacterium; assembly: GCA_016869515.1. GTDB lineage: Bacteria > Pseudomonadota > Alphaproteobacteria > VGDZ01 > VGDZ01 > VGDZ01. The sequence goes on from VGDZ01000015.1 coordinate 20,418, forward strand.
CGCAATCGAAAAAAAACCGGCTAGGCCGGAAAAACTATTGCGACTCGCGCGCAACCTTGTATCTAGTGCCGACTCAAGACGTCCAACGCACGTGCCTATGGCCCGATGTGGTTATGCAACGACGGTAAACGTCCTTTTTGGTCAAGCCGGCTAGAACGCCGGGTCCGAGGAGGAGGTAACTGATGATTGCAGCCGGCCAAGGCCGAGCCCAGCGAGCGCGCAAACCCCGACTGGCAAGCGTCAATCCCGATCCGACATCCCGCGCAGAAGCGCCGAGCGAGATCCAAGCCGCCAAGACCGCGGCCGAAAATCCGAAGCCGAGCCCGAACGCGTCCGCGCAGCCTGCGCCGGCCGTGCCGGCGGTCAAGTCCAAGAGGCGCTCCTATCTGTCGCTGGTCAAGCCGGTCCGGCCGCGCCGCGATCTGGTGCCGCAGGGCGAAGTCAGCCCGCGGCAGATCGCCTGGCTGGCGCAGTACCGTCATTCCGAGCCGGTGCTGGTGGTCGATCTCGAACTGGTGGAACAAGCCTATGTGCGCATGGCGCGCGCGCTGCCGGCGATCCGCATCTACTACGCCGTCAAAGCCAATCCGGCACCCGAGATCATCCGTCTCTTGTCGCGCCTCGGCGCTTATTTCGATACCGCCAGCCCGATCGAGATCGGTCAGGTGATGGCCCAGGGCGTCTCGCCCGAGCGCATCTCCTACGGCAATACCATCAAGAAGCAGGCCGACATCCAGCACGCCTTCACCTTGGGCGTGCGCGATTTCGCCTTCGATTCCGAGGCCGAGCTGCGCAAGCTGGCGGCGGCCGCGCCGGGCGCGCGGGCGCATGTCCGGGTACTGATGGACTCGGCCGGCGCCGAGTGGCCGTTGTCGCGCAAATTCGGCTGCTCCTACGCCATGGCCGAAGATCTGATGCTCAAGGCCAAGGCGGCAGGGCTCGATCCGGCCGGGATCTGTTTCCATGTCGGTTCGCAGCAGACCGACCTGACGCGCTGGCCGGCGGCGATCGCCGACATGGCCGGGCTGATCCGCCGGCTGGCCGAGCGCGGCATCGCCGTGCGCGTGCTCAATCTCGGCGGCGGCTTCCCCTCGCGCTATCGCAAGGACGTGCCTTCGATCGACGCCTATGCCCAGGCCATCCACGACGCGGTCAAGCGCGAATTCGGCGACAAGGCGCCCCAGATCGTGGTCGAACCCGGCCGCGCCATCGTCGGCGATGCCGGCGTGGTCCAAAGCGAAGTCGTGCTGGTCTCGCGCAAGGATGCGACCGACGACAAGCGCTGGGTCTATCTCGACATCGGCAAGTTCTCGGGCCTGGCCGAGACCATGGACGAGGCCATCAAGTACCGTTTGCGCACCGACAAGGACGGCGGGCCGCTGGGCGCGGTGTGCTTGGCGGGTCCAAGCTGCGATTCGGCCGATATCCTTTATGAGAAGGCCGATGTGCAGATGCCGCTCGATTTGGCCGAGGGCGACAAGGTGCTGATCCTTTCGACCGGTGCTTACACCACCACCTATTCCTCGGTCGGCTTCAACGGCTTCCCGCCGCTCAAGACGGTGTGCATTTAGCGGATTCGGCGGTTTCGGTCTGGACTGGTTGACGCAGTTCCGGTTGCGGCAGCATGGTTTAATCGTTCGACATGGTTGCCAATGCGGGTCCTGCGACACGTTAATTTGAACAACTCAACGCAGCTTTGAGACATAAAACTTCCCGTAATTCGAGTTTCTTTGTTGCGATTTTCGCTATCCGGAAATTTGAGGTAAATTTTTTCGACTCATGAAGAACTACATCGGTGACGCAGTGCCGCGATGTGCTATAATTCGAATTAATACTTAGCTGCTTACACGTAACGGCCGTCACTGTGAGCAAACGGCAGGTCATTTTGGGGGGACCAAAGTGGCAAGACGTTTTGGTCTTGATGTTGACAGTCACCAAAATGGCCCTTCGTTCCGGGCCGTACTAGATGCTTTGGCGTCGCCGACATTCTTGACCGATGAGAACGACGACATCGTATACGTCAATGCGGCCGCACGCGCTCTATACGGAAGGCGGGCGGAGCGCGCAGACGGCATGCCTTACTTGGCATTCGTTCGACAGCTTTTCGAAGATGGTCAGGCGACGTTGCCATCGGGTCTCGAGGATCTGACCGTCGGCCAGTTCCTCGAGCGCCGCGCTCGGGAGCGCAAGACACGACTTCCGGTGCGATACGTCTATCCGGCACAGAATGGACGTTGGACCGAAGTGGTGGATCGACCGCTGGATGGCGGCGGCATCATGACGCTTCGGGTCGATGCCACGGAGAACCGCCGCATCCAGGAGAGTCTGCACGCGCTGGTCGACAGCATGGTCGACGCGGTGGTGACGATCGACGTTCGCGGCACGATCACCATGGCCAATCCGGCCACCGCACGGATGTTCGGCTATCAGGCGATGGAATTGCTGGGGCAGAACGTCTCGATCCTGATGCCAAATCCTGATGCAACCGAACATGGTCGCAATCTCGGGGATTACCTGCGTACGGGCAAAGCCAAGGTCATCGGCATCGGCCGGTCGGTGGTGGCCAGGCGAAAGGATGGATCGACCTTTCCGGTGCACCTTTCGGTCAATGAAATGCACGTCCACGGCGCGCGGGGTTTTGTCGGCGTAATGCACGACCTGACCGATCTCAGGCGGGCGGAGGAGCGGCTGCGCGCAGCGTTCGAAGTCATCGGCAGCGGTTTGGCGCTCTATGACAGGGACGATCGGCTGTTGATACATAATCGCCGCTATGCCGAGGATTTTCCGGAACTGCTGGCAATGGCCCCGCTCGAAGGGCGACTGCGCCGCGATATCGTCGAATGCGTCGTACGGTCCCATTCCTCGGATGGCCATGGGCGCCGTATTGAGGCGGCAATGCAGCCGCGCGATTTCGGCGAGCGGAGAATCAGCGAACCGATCAAGGACGGCCGGGTTTTTGCCGTTATCCAGCATGTGACCCGATCGGGCGATCGGCTTGTGGTCCGGTCCGATATCACCGCTGATCGCCGCGCCATGGAGCAGTTGGAATCCTCGCATCGGCGGCTGGAGGCACAAGCGGCCGAATTGCGATTTCTGGCCGAGAGCTATGCCGAGGCGCGGGATCGGGCCGAGGCGGCGGATCTGGCGAAGTCGGAGTTCCTGGCGACGATGAGCCACGAGATCCGCACGCCGCTCAACGGCGTCATCGGCTTGGCCCAAGTGCTGCAAGCCACCAGGCTCGACGAGTTCCAGCGCGAACAGGTGGCGGCGATCGTCGATTCCGGACGGCTGCTTCTGGCGCTGATCAACGACATCCTCGATCTGTCCAAGCTCGACAGCGGGCGGGTCGAACTCGAGAGCGTGCGCTTCTCGCTGGCCGACGTAGCCAACCGGGTGGCGGGCAATCTGGCCGACATCGCCGCCGCCAAGCGGCTGACGCTGGCGGTGGACGTTCCCGGCCATCTGCCCGATCTGATCGGCGATCCGACCCGCATCCAGCAGGTGCTGTTCAATTTGGTCGGCAACGCGCTCAAGTTCACGGCCAAGGGCGAGGTGGCGGTGAAGGTGAAGGTGGCGATCGAGAACGAGACCAGCCGGCGCTGCGGGTTGCGGGTGGTGGTGAGCGACAGCGGCATCGGCATTCCGATCGAGGCGCAAGGGCGGCTGTTTCGACGCTTTTCGCAGGCCGACAGCACGACCACGCGGCGCTATGGCGGCACCGGGCTGGGCCTGGCCATCTGCCGGCAGTTGATCGAAACCATGGGCGGCCATATCGGCTTCGACAGCGAGCCCGGCAAGGGCTCGACCTTCTGGTTCACGCTCAGCCTGCCGGTGGCGGGGCCCGAGACCTCGCCGGCGCTGGAGGCGCAGCGTTCCGGTGCGGCGGCGTTGCGCCCCTTGCGGGTGCTGGTGGCCGAGGACAACGCCATCAACCGCAAGGTCATCACCGGATTGCTGTCGGCGCATGGGCACGATCTGACGCTGGTCGAGAACGGCGCCGAGGCTTTGTCTGCGGTGCAGCGATCGGTGTTCGACCTGGTGCTGATGGACGTGCACATGCCGGTAATGGACGGGCCGTCGGCGGTGGCGGAGATCCGGGCGCTGGGCGGCGGCTATCGCGACTTGCAGATCATCGCCCTGACCGCCGATGCCATGCAGGGCGATCGCGAGCGCTTTCTGTCGCTGGGCATGAACGACTACGTCTCCAAGCCGATCGAGCTGGATCAGCTCCTGGCGGCAATGGCGCGGGTGACGGGATCGGCGATGCCGGTACTCGCCAATGGCACGAAGCCCGCAGCCAGTGCGCCGATCGTCCTCGACGGCGAGCAGGCCGAGGCCATGTCCGACCTGCTGACCGCGCTGAACAGCGCCACCAAGGAATCTAAGCCGCCGCTGTCCTGAGCCCGGCCATCGCCTCTGCCGCCTGGTCGATCAACCGATCGAAGATCGCTTCGACCGGTTCGATGCGGTCGGCGAAGGCTACCGCCGGGCCGATCGACAGGATACCGCGTTCGAAATCGCCGCTGTCGTAGGCCGCCTTGGCCTCGGTGCCCTTGATCAGCGGCATCAGCGCGGCGTAGTCGCGCACGCCCTGGGTCTCGAGTTCGGCCACTTTGCGCGCGGTGGCGTTGTCGAGCACGCGATAGGTGTTCTTCACCGCCTGCAGGACGACGCGGCTGGCGTTTTCGTCGCGGGTCAGAAGATGCTGCTTGTAGGCCGGATGCGCCGGGATCTCGCTTGCCACCACCAGGCGCGAGCCCATCAGCACCCCGTCGCAGCCCGAAGCCAGCGCCGCCACGATCTGGCGACCGCTGCCGATGCCGCCGGCGGTGAGCACCGGAACCCTCAGCCGACCGGCGCCGATCGCCGCCAGCACCGAGGCCGGCACGGTGTTGAGCCCGGGATGGCCGCCGCACTCCATGCCGACGATGGTGATGGCATCGACGCCGGCGCGCTCGGCCGCCAGCGCGTGCCGCAACTGGGTCACCTTGTGGATGACGATCGCACCTGCCGCCTTCAGCTTAGGCAGGATGGCTTCGGGCAGGAAGCCGGCGGTCTCGAAATGCCGCACGCCTTCCTCCAGCGCGATGTCGGCGAAGCGCGCCAGCGCCGCGTTCTCCTCCGGCCGGGCCGAGATGTAGAGATTGACCCCGAACGGCTTGCCGCCGGTGATGGCGCGGCATTTGCGGAGCTGCTCGCGATAGGCCTCGTCCGAGCCGAAGGAACGCGGCGTGATGAAGCCGAAGCCGCCGGCGTTGACCAGGGCGCCGACGAAATTGGCGTCGGCCAGCCACATCAGCCCGCCGCCCAGGATGGGATGGCGGATGCCCAGCAGTTCGGTGATGCGGGTCTTGAACAGGGCAGGACGCATGCGGACCTCGGATTTCGCTCGACCGGGGGCGCATCTTGCCGCTTAATGGCCGAAACGCAATCTCGCCATGGGGATCGGGGGATCATGAATTCTGCCATGCGCGCGCCGTTTCGGCCGATCGACTTCGCCAAGCCCGAGGTGGCGGTCGAGCGCCGGCCCGACGGCACCATCGTCTTGCGCCATCCGCGGCCGCTGGATGCCGGCGTGCGGCATATCCTGGACTATCTGCGCGATTGGGCGGAGCGCGAGCCGGCGCGGCCCTTCCTGCATCAGCGCGATCTCAAGGATCGCTGGCGGACCCTCGGCTACGGCGAGGCCTGGCGCGGCGCGCGCGCCGTGGCGCAGGCGCTGATCGATCGCGGGCTGGCGGCATCGGGCCGGGCGGTTTCGATCCTGTCCTCGAACTCGCTCGAGCATGCGCTGATGACCTTCGGCGCCATGGCAGCGGGCGTGCCGCTGGCGCCGGTCTCGCCGGCCTATTCGGTGATGAGCCGCGATCACGCCAAGCTCAAATACGTCATCGGCCTGATCGACCCGGCGCTGGTGTTCGTGCAGGATGCGCGGCTTTACCGCAAGGCGCTGGCGGCGATCGACATGGGCGGGCGCGAATTGGTGGCGGCCGAGGACCTGACGCCGGGCGCGACCGACTTCGCCAGCCTGCTGGCGACCGCGCCCGGGCCGGCGGTCGACCAAGCCTACGCCAAGGTCGGGCCGGACAGCGTCGCCAAGTATCTCTTCACCTCGGGCTCGACCGGCATGCCCAAGGCGGTGATCAACACCATGCGCATGCTGACCGCCAATCAGCAGATGGCGGCGCAGCTGGCGCCGCCCAAGCCCGAGGACCGCGCGCTGGTGCTGGACTGGCTGCCCTGGCATCACACTTTCGGCGGCAACTTCAATATTCACGCCATCATGCGCCTGGGCGGCGAGATGTATATCGACGCCGGTCGGCCGATCCCGGGCCTGTTCGACGTCACCGTCAAGAACCTGCGCGAACTCTCGCCGACGGGTTTTTCCAACGTGCCGGTAGGCTACGCCATGCTGGCGCCGGTGCTGGAGGGCGACGCCGAATTGCGCGCGCGCTTCTTCCGCGATCTCAAGCTGCTGAGCTATGGCGGCGCCAGCCTGCCGCGCGAACTGTGGCAGCGCTACCAGGACATGGCGGTGGCGACCATCGGCCAGCGCATCATGTTCGTCACCGGTTGGGGTTCGACCGAGACCGCGCCCACCGCCACCACGCTGCATTGGGCGATCGAGGGCACCGGCAATATCGGCCTGCCTTACCCGGGGGTCGAGATCAAGATGGTGCCGGTCGGCGACAAGCACGAGCTGCGGGTGCGCGGACCGATCGTCACGCCCGGCTACTACAAGCAACCCGATCTGACCCAAAAGGCGTTCGACGAGGAGGGGTTCTATCGTATCGGCGATGCCGGCCGGCTGATCGACCCGGCCGATCCGATCAAGGGGTTGGCCTTTGCCGGCCGCGTGGCCGAGGACTTCAAGCTGCAAAGCGGGACGTGGGTGTCGACCGGGGGCACGCGTCTCGCAACGCTCGAAGCTGCCGCGCCGGCATTGCAGGACGCGGTGGTGACCGGACATGACCGGCCTTACGTCGGGCTGATGGCTTGGCCGAATGTCGCCGCCTGCCAGAAGCTGCTGACCGATCCGGCCAACGGCGCCAGCATGGCCAAGCTGGCGCGCGATCCCGGCGTGATCGCGCACGTCAAGCGCGGCCTGGCAGCTCTCAACGCCAGGGCTGGAGGGTCGTCCAACGTGATCCGGCGCTTCCTCTTGCTCGATACGCCGGCCTCGCTCGATGCCGGCGAGTTGACCGACAAAGGCTACATCAACCAAGCGGCGGCTTTGGCGGCGCGCAAGGAACGGGTCGAGGCGCTCTATGCCGATCCGCCGGGCGAGGGCGTGATCGCGGTCGATTGATCGGGGCATGATCGTTTGGTCATGAACCTGACGTCTCATGGCGAGACGCGAATCTTGCCCTAGGAATGCGATTCCCGGCTCGAGAGGAATCGCGTCGAGGCCATTCGGGCCGATCGCGGTCAGGGCGGCGTGCCGATGCAGTCGACGAATTTGAGATTGTCCTTGGTCAGATCCTTGTAGGTGCAGGCCAGCGAGCGCATCTCGCCGTTGCTGCCCTTGCCCAGCGGCAGCGGCGCGAAATCGGATTCGCGGAACTCGCAGGCAGACAGCGCCACGCTCTCCAAGGTCGCGCCCGACAGCTTGACCTTCTCGAAGCGGCACTCGGCGAATTTGCAGCCCTTGAGCTGCGCTGCCAGCAGGAAGGAATCGCGGAAGGCGCAGGCGGTGAAGGCGCAGTCGCTGAGCTTGGCGTAGGACAGGTTGATGCGTTCGAAACGCGCACCTTCGAACGATTGGCCCGACAGGCTGGCCTGGGCGCCGGCCTTGCCGCCCGAGAGCACCCATTGGTGGTGGTCCTTGAGCACGCTCTGCAGCTCGGGTTTGACCCCGGCCAGCTCGAGCGGCATGACCACGTCGCGCATGTCGGCATTGGCCAGGTTGGCGCCGTCAAGCTTGGCGCCCGACAGATCGCAGCGCCGCAGATCGGCGCCGCTCAGATCGGCGTTGCTGAAATCGGTGCCGACCACGCGCGCGCCGCTCAATTTCGTGCCTTTCAGGCTGGCGCCGTTGAGGATGGCGATGGTCAGATCGGCGCTCTGCAGATCGGCATTGGTCAGGTTGGCGCCCTTGAGATTGCTTTTGGTCAGGTCGGCGCCTTGCAGGTTGGCGCCGACCAGGCTGGCCGCTTGCATGCGCGCCCCGGCCAGGTCGGTCGCCTTGGCGTGAGTCTGCAGCGTGCCCGGCCGCATGTCGGCTTCGTCGAGGATGGCGCGGGTCAGGTCGGCGGCGCGCAGATTGATGCCGCGCATGTCGGCGCGGCGGAAATTGGCCTCGCGCAGGATGGCCCGGGCCAGGCTGGCGCCGAACATGTCGGCCGAACCGAAATTGGCGCGGGTCAAGGTGGCGTCGTCCAGCACCGTGCCCGACATGGTGATCTCGGACAGGTTGACGCCCGGCGCCATCAGCCCGGTCAGCACTTTCATGCGCAGATCGCCGCGCACGCCGCCTTGCTGGCGCGCCAGATAGCGCCGATGCTTGTCCAGCAATTCCTTGAGTTCGATGGCTTTCATGCCGTCGTCTTGGGCTCTTTGCGGTTGCGTCCGGACCGTGACCGGAGATTTCCTTTTAGACGCTCGTACTCGGGCGCGCCAGCGCAGCGTTGTCGCGCCGATCTAGGGCATGATCGATCTGCCTTGAACCATGTGGTTCAAGACAGATCGTGAATCATGCCCTCGCATCCCGCTCTGGACCGGGATTCACGGTTTGCATGGAATAGCGTCTGCGATTCCATGCAAACCGATCGCGGTCTAGTCGGCTTGGACTAGGCGGGTGGCGCACCCTGGCAATCCTCGAATCGGCACTGATTCTGTCCGACCGCGACATAGGTGCAGGCGACGCTGCGCGGCTGGCCGTCGGTTCCTTTGCCCAGCGGCAGCGGCGAGAAGTCGCACGTCCGGAAGCGGCAATTGGTCAGGCCGACGCGATCGAACGAGGCGCCCGAGAACTTGACCCGGTCGAGGCGGCAATCGGCGAATTCGCAACCGACGATCTGCACCGCGAGAAGGTAGGAATCCTTGATCAGGGTCTCCGAAAAGCGGCAATTCTCCAGCTTGGCGTAGGACAGGTTGATGCGCTCGAACCGGGCGCCGGAAAAATTCTGCCCTCTCAATGCGGCCTGTGCGCCGGCCTTGCCGCCCGACAGCACCCATTGATGATGGCTCTTGAGCACGGCCTGGAGTTCGGGCGCGACCCCGGCCAATTCGAGCGGGTGGACGGCGTCGCGCATGTCGACGTTGACCAGCGTGGCCCCATCCAGCGTCGCGCCCGACAGATCGCAGCGCCGCAGGTCGGCGCCGGTCAGGTCGCAATTCGTGAAATCCGTCCCGGCGACCTTGGCGCCCGCCAGCCTGGCGCCTTTGAGGCTGGCGCCCGACAGGATGGCGATGGTCAGATCGGCACCCTGCAGGTCGGCATTGTTGAGATTGGTGCCGCGCATCTGCGCCTTGGTCAGATCGGCACCCTGCAGGTTGGCGCCGGCCAGGCTGGCCGAATTGAGCTTGGTGTCGGTGAGGTCGGTGGCGCGCGGGCTTTTCTGGTTCTGAAGCGCGCCCGGCCGCAAGTCGCAATCGTCCAGCACCGCCTTGGTCAAATCGGCGCCCTTGAGAACGGTCCCGCGCAGATCGGAACGGCGGAAATTGACTTCGCGCAGATTGGCACCGGCTAGATTGGCGCCGAACAAATCGGCCATCGAAAAATTGGCCTTGGTGAAGGTGCCGTTCTCGAAATTCGCGCCCGAGGCGATGATTTCGGACAGATTGATTCCCGGCGCCATCATCCCAGCCATGTTCTGAAAACGCAGATCGCCGCGCACGCCGCCGGATTGGCGCGCGAGATAGCGCCGATGCTTCTCCAGCGCCGTACGCAGATCGAAGGTGGGTGTCGCCTTAGCCATCGCTTTACGTGATTCTTCTGACAATATACGGGGATTCTATGGTTATTCAGAACCCCCAAACGCGTCCAAGCTGTTAGATACTAGTTATGCAAGAAAGGATATCCGCATGAATCGCTACGATTTCACCGGCCGGACGGCGGTTGTCACCGGCGGCGCGACCGGCATCGGCTTGGCTTGCGCCAATCGCATTGTCAGCGGCGGCGGCGTGGTGGCGATTTGGGACCGCGATCAGAAGCGGGCGGAGGAAGCGCTCAAGGTGTTGGGCGGGCAGGGTATCACGGTGACGTGCGACGTCGCCGACGAGGAGTCGGTGCATGGCGCTGCCCAAGGCACCGAGCGCGCATTCGGCCAGATCGACATCTTGATCGCTTCGGCCGGCATCACCGGCCCCAATCGCAAGACCTGGGAATACGATCTGCGCGATTGGAACCAGGTGATGGCGATCGATCTGACCGGCGTCTTCCTGTGCTGCAAGGCGATCGTGCCCGGCATGATGGCGCGCGGGTACGGCCGGATAGTCAATATTGCCTCCGTCGCAGGCAAGGAGGGCAACCCCAACGCACCGGCCTACAGCGCCGCCAAGGCCGGGCTGATCGGCTTGACCAAGTCGCTGGGCAAGGAACTGGCGGGTACCGGCGTGACCTGCAATTGCGTCACCCCGGCCGCGGTCAAGACCGAGATGTTCAGCCAGATGACCGACCAGCATATCCAATTCATGCTGTCCAAGATCCCGATGAACCGCTTCGGCACGGTCGAAGAGATCGCCGCCCTGGTCGCCTGGCTGGCCAGCGCCGAATGCAGCTTTTCGACCGGGGCTGTGTTCGACTGCTCGGGCGGCCGGGCGACCTATTGATGCGCGGCATCGCCTGGATCCTGCTGCCGCTGTTCTTGGCCGGATGCCCCTGGCCGCAGTTCGGACCCAACCCGCCCGATCCGACGCCGCTGCCGGGCGTGCTGGGCTACGGTCAGGCGCGCGCGCGTTTGGTCGACACGACCCAGGACGGCACCCTGGCCGATGGCCGGCGCTATCGGCTCTATCTTTGGGACAACGGCCTGGCCGAGCGCCGCATCGGCCAAGGCGAGGTCGAATTGGCGCGCTGGGAAATCGTCCAGGCCTCGCGCGAATACGGCTTTCATCTGTGCTTGAACTGGACGGTGGTAGCGAGCGGCGACCGGCGCACGTGTCTCTTCGCCCATCAATTGCCCGAGGGCGTGCGCTGGCACCGCGCCGAGGACCGCGCCGAGTTCGCGCTGGTACGCACATATCTCAGGGGCCGGCGGCTGGAGTAATCCTTGTCGTCCCGTCCGCGACCCGATAGGGTCTGGGCCGGGTGAGTTCTGGGGGTCGCTTCTCGTATGGCAACGGTGGAAGTAAAGGCGGCGCGCAAGTCCTTCGGCGCGACCGAAGTCCTGCATGGCGTGGACATCGACATAGCCGACGGGGCGTTTTGTGTCCTGGTCGGCCCTTCGGGCTGCGGCAAATCCACGCTGCTGCGCATGATCGCCGGCCTGGAGCACGTCACCGGCGGCGAGATCAGGATCGGCGGCAAGGTGGTCAACGACGTTCCGCCCAAGGAACGCGACATCGCCATGGTGTTCCAGAACTACGCGCTCTATCCGCACATGACGGTGCGCGAGAACCTGGCGTTCTCGCTCAAGCTGCGCGGCGCCGATCGGGCCACCATCGCCGAACGGGTCAAGACCGCGGCCGACATCCTTGGCCTCAGCCAACTGCTCGAACGCTTTCCGCGCCAGCTTTCGGGCGGCCAACGCCAGCGCGTCGCCATGGGCCGCGCCATTGTCCGCAATCCCCAGGTCTTCCTGTTCGACGAGCCCTTGAGCAATCTCGACGCCAAACTGCGGGTGCAGATGCGGACCGAGATCAAGGCTCTGCACCAGCGCCTCAAGACCACCTCGATCTACGTCACCCACGACCAGATCGAGGCCATGACCATGGCCGACATGATCGTGGTCATGCATGACGGCCGGGTCGAGCAGATCGGCGCGCCGCTCGAGCTCTACGACCGGCCGGCCAACCTGTTCGTCGCCGGCTTCATCGGCTCGCCGGCGATGAACTTCATATCCGGCCAGCAGAAGAACGGCGCCGTGATCGCGGCCGACGGCACCGCCTTGCCGCTGCCCGGCGCGGTGGCGCGCCAGGACGGACGATCGGTGATCTACGGCGTGCGTCCCGAGCACCTGGTGCTGGCCGGCCCGAGCGAGGGCGTCCCCGCCACGGTCGATGTGGTCGAGCCGACCGGAGCCGATACCCAAGTCTTCACCACCATGGCCGGGCAGGCGGTGGCAGCGGTGTTCACCGAGCGCCACGAATTCAAGCCGGGGGACCGCATCGCCCTCAGGCCGCGGCTGGAGGCGGTGCATGTCTTCGACGCCGCCAGCGGCCAGCGCATCTAGTTTTCTACGCGAACAACCGACAACCGAGGAGGAAACACGCATGACCAAGATCACCCGTCGCGACGCCATCAGGACCGGTGCCACGCTGCTGGCGGCACCCGCGATCCTGACCTATTCGCTGCGCAGCGAAGCGCAGGAATTGGCGCTCGAAGCCGAGAAGGGCGCGACGTTGCGCGTGCTGCGGCCGTCCAAGTTCGTCCAAGGCGACGAGAACCTTTGGCTGGCCAACACCGAGAAGTTCAGCAAGCAGTTCGGCATCCCGGTCAAGGTCGAAAGCGAGGGCTGGGAAGATCTGCGGCCCAAGTCGGCGGTGGCGGCCAATGTCGGCCGCGGCCCCGACATCGTCTACGGCTGGCACGACGACGCCCATCAATACCCCGAGAAGCTGGCCAATCTCAGCGACGTCGCCACCTATCTCGACAAGAAATACGGTGGCTTCTACGACGTCTGCAAGAAATACGGCATGCGCCGCGGCCAATGGATCTCGGTGCCGCTGGGCGCCGCCGGCTCGAAGATGGTCTATCGCGCGTCGTGGCTGAAGGAAGCCGGCCACACCGCCTTCCCCAAGGATTTGCCGGGCTTCCTCAAGGTCTGCCAGGACCTCAAGCGCATCAACAAACCGGCCGGCATGGCGCTGGGCAACGCCGTCGGCGATGCCAATGGCTGGTGCCATTGGATCGTGTGGGCGCATGGCGGCCGCATGGTCGACGACAAGGATCGCGTCGTCATCAACAGCGCCGAGACCATCAAGGCGCTGGACTACGTGCGCGAGCTTTACCAGACCTTCGTCCCCGGCACGCTGTCCTGGCTGGATCCGTCGAACAACAAGGCCTTCCTCGACGGCCAGCTCTCGCTGACCAACAACGGCATCTCGGTCTACTACGCCGCCAAGAACTCGACCGACGCCACCGTCAAGGCGATGGCCGAGGACATCCAGCACGCCGACTATCCGGTCGGGCCGGTCGGCAAGCCGACCGAGCTCAACCTGATCGTCAACGCCATGTTGTTCCGCTACTCGAAGTTCCCGAAGGCGGCCAAGAAATACATCGCCTTCATGATGGAGAAGGAGCAGTACGAGCCCTGGCAGGAGGCCTCGATCGGCTATTTCAGCCAACCCTTGCGCGAGTACGAGAAGAGCAAGATCTGGACCTCCGATCCCAAGCACACGCCCTATCGCGGCACGCTGTCGAACATGCTGTGGTCGGGCTACGGCGGTTCGCCGGGATACGCCTCGGCCGCGGTGCTGGCCGATTTCATCATGGTCAACATGGTGGCGGCGGCGGCGTCGGGCGCCAAGTCCTCGCGCGACGCGGCGGCCGAGGCCCAGAAGCGGGCCGAGCGCTACTACAAGATCTGAGCGGCGGGATGGCGGGGATCGTTGCGGTCCCCGCCACCCGTCTTTCCTAGGCAGTCATGTCCCAAGGCGTGATCGACGGCGGCCTCAAGCCGCCAGCTTTTCCGGCGCTGGCGCGAGCGCTGGACAATCGACTCGTGCTCTCGGCGATTTTCATGTTCCCGGCGCTGTCGATCCTACTCGTCTTTCTGACCTATCCGCTCGGGCTGGGCGTATGGATGGGATTCACCGACGCGCGGGTCGGCCGGCCGGGCGAGTTCATCGGGCTTGAGAATTACGTTTCCCTGTTCCAGGACAGCGTGTTCCTGCTGTCAGTGTTCAACACCCTGGTCTACACCGCCATCGCCACGGTGCTGAAGTTCGGCCTCGGTCTGTGGCTGGCCTTGCTGCTCAACAACGCCCTGCCGTTCAAGGCCATCATCCGCGCCGTGGTGTTGTTGCCCTACATCGTGCCGACGGTGCTGTCGGCGATCGCGTTCTGGTGGATCTACGATCCCCAGTTCTCGATCGTCTCCTGGGCGCTGAAGCAGTTCGGCCTGATCGACCGCTATATCGACTTCCTGGGCGAGCCTTGGAACGCGCGCTGGTCGGTGATCGTCGCCAATGTCTGGCGCGGCATTCCCTTCGTCGCCATCTGCCTCTTGGCCGGGCTGCAGACGATTTCGCCCTCGCTTTACGAGGCGGCGGCGCTGGACGGCGCCAATGCCTGGCAACGCTTCCGTCACGTCACGGTGCCGATGCTGATGCCGATCCTGTCGGTGGTGCTGACCTTTTCGGTGTTGTTCACCTTCACCGATTTCCAGCTGATCTACGCCATCACCCGCGGCGGGCCGCTCAATTCGACCCATCTGATGGCGACGCTGGCCTTTCAGCGCGCCATTCCCGGGGGACAGATGGGCGAAGGGGCGGCGATCGCCGTCGCCATGATCCCGTTCCTGGTCGCGGCCACTCTGTTCAGCTATTACGGGCTGCAGCGCCGCAAATGGCAGCAGGGCGAGAGCAATGACTGACGTCGCGCGCGATGCTGCTCCGGCGGCGGTCGATTCGACCGGCATGTCCTATCTGCAGACCCTGCCGCGGCGGGTGGTGACGCTCTATCTGCCGCTGGCGATTTTCGTCTTCGTGCTGCTGTTCCCGTTCTATTGGATGGGCATCACCACCTTCAAGCCGAACGACGAGATCTACAATTTCTCGGCCAACAATCCGTTCTGGATCAGGAATCCGACCCTGGCCAACGTCGAGAAGCTTCTGTTCCGCACCGAATACCCGGAGTGGCTGTTGAACACCATGGTGGTGGCGATTTCGGCCACCTGTCTTTCGATCTTCGCCAGCGTTCTCGCCGCCTATGCCATCACGCGCTTGCGCTTCCGTGGCGCCGAGACCACGGGACTCTTGATCTTCTTGGCTTATCTGGTGCCGCCCTCGATCCTGTTCATTCCTCTGGCGACGATCGTCTATGGCATGGGGATCTACGACACCAACTGGGCCTTGATCCTGACCTACCCGACTTTCCTGATTCCGTTCTGCACCTGGCTGATGATGGGTTATTTCAAGACCATCCCCTACGAACTCGAGGAATGCGCTCTGATCGACGGCGCCACGCGCCTCCAGATTCTCTGGAAAATCACCTTGCCGCTTTCGGTGCCGGGGTTGATCTCGGCCGGAATATTCGCCTTCACCCTGTCCTGGAACGAGTTCATCTACGCGCTGGCTTTCATCTCGTCCTCGGAAAACAAGACCGTGCCGGTCGGTGTGCTGACCCAGTTGGTCGAGGGCGACGTCTATCACTGGGGCGCGTTGATGGCAGGCGCCTTGTTCGGCTCGCTCCCGGTTGCCGTATTCTATTCGTTCTTTGTCGACTATTACGTTGCCAGCATGACGGGTGCCGTCAAGGAGTGACGGAACCGGGAATCCGAGTTTGACCCAAATCAATACCTGTTAGGCCGAAAGGCCATATTGGGGAATGGAATTAGGGCTGCTAATGTGGTGTTAACCCTTAACCAGGGGGAAGGTATGGATTACGAAAAAGTCTTTCGCGATGCCGTGGCCAAGGTTCGGGGCGAAGGCCGTTACCGCATCTTCCACGACATCGAGCGCCGCGCCGGCCAGTTCCCGCGCGCGGTGCGCCATGCCCCCGACGGCACGGTCAAGGACATCGTGGTGTGGTGCTCGAACGACTATTTGGGAATGGGCCAGAATCCGCAGGTGATCGCGGCGATGGAAAAGGCGCTGGAGAGCGTCGGCGCCGGCTCGGGCGGAACCCGCAACATCTCCGGCACCAACCACTATCACGTGCTGCTCGAGCGCGAACTCTCCGAACTGCACGGCAAGGAAGCCGCGCTCTTGTTCACCTCGGGCTACATCTCGAACCAGGCGACGCTTTCGACCCTGGCCAATCTGCTGCCCGGCTGCGTGATTTTTTCCGATGCGCTCAACCACGCCTCGATGATCGAGGGCATGCGCCAGTCCAAGGCCCAGCGCCGCGTGTTTCGTCACAACGACGTCAAACATCTCGATAGCCTGCTGGCGGCCGAGGATCCCAGGGCGCCCAAGCTGGTGGCGTTCGAATCGGTCTATTCGATGGACGGCGACATCGCGCCGATCCACGACCTGTGCGACGTGGCCGACAAGCACAACGCCATGACCTATCTCGACGAAGTGCATGCGGTCGGAATGTACGGCGCGCATGGCGGCGGCGTGTCCGAACGCGAAGCGGCGGCGCATCGCCTGACGGTGATCGAAGGCACGCTGGCCAAGGCCTTCGGCGTCATGGGCGGCTACATCGCCGCCTCGGCCGCGCTGTGCGATGCGGTGCGGTCCTATGCCTCGGGCTTCATCTTCACCACCTCGCTGGCGCCGGTGCTGGCGGCGGGCGCGCTGGAAAGCGTGCGCCATCTGCGCCGTTCGACGCTCGAACGCGAGCGCCATCAGGAACGCGCGGCCACTCTCAAGCGACTCCTGACCGAGGCCGGGCTGCCGGTAATGGATTCGGTCTCGCACATCGTGCCGGTGATGGTGGGCGATGCCGCTTTGGTCAAGCAGGCCTCGGACGAGCTGCTCGAGCGCCACGGCATCTATGTCCAGCCGATCAATTATCCGACCGTGCCGCGCGGCACCGAACGGCTGCGCTTCACGCCCTCGCCGCTGCACGACGATGCCATGATGATGCATCTGGTGCGGGCGTTGGACGAAGTCTGGTCGCGGCTGGAATTGCCGCGCGCCAACAGCGTCGCTGCCGCCCGCGCCGTGGCCTGACCCCGGCGGCATGGCCGGGGCGAGGGACGACGGGTACATCATCGAGTTCCATCGCGTCGGCGCGTTCGTGCGGGTCTCGGCCATGGACCCGGCGACCCTGACCGAAGTTTCGATCGTCGGCTCGCCGCGCGCCACCGAAGTCGAACTGACCCGCACTGCGGTCAACAAACTCAAATACATGCTGGCCAAGAAGGCCGGCCCGCCGGCCGCGTGAGCGATCCGCCGGTGCCTCCGCCGCGGCCGTCGGGCGCGGCGCGGTTGACGGTGGTGCGAGTCACCGGCCTCAGCCCGGTTGCCAAGCTTTACCTCGGCATCGGCATCCCGCTCGGGCTGGCGTTCTGGATCTCAAGCCTGGCGCAGGCTTTGATGCGAGGCGAGATCCTCACCGCGATCGTGATCCTGGTTCTGGGCGTGCTCTATGTCGCCTGGCGGGCGCTATTATGGGGCCCGTCGCTGATCTGGCATTTTGCGTTCGGACAGGGCGGATTCTGGGACTGGGTGTTCAATCTGGGATGAGGCGGGAATGATCGGAACGCGAAGCGCGGCGCCAGGGGACGGAAATGCGGTGCTGCTGGGGCGGGCTTGGCGGCCCGATGTCGGAGGTCCGAGCATCGTCACCTTGCGTGGCGGCGAGGTAATCGACATCACCGCCAAGGGCTCCGCCACCGCGCGCGATGTCTGCGAATTGGAAGATCCGGCCGGCTACGTCAGCGCCGCTTCGGGTCCAGTGCTTGGAACCGTCGCCGCGCTCTTGGCCAATTCCGACGAGCGCAAGCGCGATCACGCGCGGCCCTGGTTCCTGGCGCCGATCGACCTGCAGGCGATCAAGGCGGCGGGAGTGACTTTCGTCGACAGCCTGCTCGAGCGCGTGATCGAGGAGCAGGCGCGCGGCGCGCCCGAAAAGGCCGCCGACATCCGTCGCGAAGTCATGGCGCTGCTTGGCGGCGACCTGCGGTCGGTCAAGCCCGGCTCGGAGGCGGCGGCGCGGGTCAAGGCGGCGCTGGTCGCGCGCGGCGCCTGGTCGCAATACCTCGAAGTCGGCATCGGCCCCGATGCCGAGATCTTCACCAAGGCCCAGCCGCTGTCGGCGGTCGGGGCGGGAGCGTCGATCGGCATCCTGGCCGATTCGCGCTGGAACAACCCCGAGCCCGAGCTGGTGCTGGCGATCGACAGTCGCCAGCGCATCAAGGGCGTGACGCTGGGCAACGACGTCAACCTGCGCGACTGGGAGGGACGTTCGGCTCTGCTGCTCGGCCGTGCCAAGGACAACAATGCCTCCTGCGCCATCGGTCCCTTCATCCGTTTGTTCGACCCCGGCTTCGGGCTGGATCGGGCCCGCCGCATCGACGTCGCGGTCGAGGTCGAAGGCGAGGACCGGTTTCGCCTAACCGGCACCAGCCCGATGCCGCGCATCAGCCGCGACTTCCTCGAACTCGCCGCCGCGGCGATGGGCGAGGCGCATCGCTATCCCGACGGCCTGGTGCTTTTCGTCGGCACCATGTTCGCGCCGATCCAGGACCGCGACCGTCCGGGCGAGGGCTTCACCCACAAGCCGGGCGACGTGGTCTCGATCGCCGCGTCCGAGCTCGGCTGTCTCTCCAACCGCGTCGCCCTGGTCGGCGAGACCGAGCCGTGGAGCTTCGGCTTGGCCGCGCTGATGCGCAACCTCGCCGCCCGCGGCCTGCTCTGATCACACGTCCAGCGCCGCGGCCTTGTCGGCGTTCTCCTGGATGAAGGCGAAGCGCAGCTCGGGCTTGCGGCCCATCAGCCGCTCGACCAGGTCGCGCGTCGCCGCCTGCGCCGCCATCGGCACCGTCACCCGCAGCAGCGCGCGGCGCTTGGGGTTCATGGTGGTCTCCTTGAGCTGCGCCGGCATCATCTCGCCCAGCCCCTTGAAGCGGCTGATCTCGACCTTGCGGCCGGCGAACTCGCCCTTGAGCAGGCGGTCCTTGTCGGCGTCGTCGCGGGCATAAAGCGACTTGGCGCCCGCGCTCAGCCGATAGAGCGGCGGCTGCGCCAGATAGAGATGCCCGTTCTCGATCAGCTTGGGCATCTCGCGATAGAAGAAGGTCATCAACAGCGAGGCGATGTGGGCGCCGTCGACATCGGCGTCGGTCATGATGACGACGCGCTCGTAGCGCAGCGCGCCGTCGTCGTAGCGCTCGCCCGGCGCGCAGCCCAGCGCCTGGATCAGATCGGCCAGCTCCTGGTTGCCGCGCAGCTTGTCGGTCGAGGCCGAGGCGACGTTGAGGATCTTGCCGCGCAAGGGCAGCACCGCCTGGGTGTCGCGGTCGCGCGCCTGCTTGGCCGAGCCGCCGGCGGAATCGCCCTCGACCAGGAAAATCTCGGTGCCGGCGGCGGCCTCGCGCGCGCAATCGGCCAGCTTGCCCGGCAGGCGCTGGCGGCGGGTCGCGGTCTTGCGGCCGATCTCCTTTTCTTCCTTGCGGCGGATGCGGTCCTCGGCGCGCGCGATCACCGCGCCCAGCAGCGCGTTCGCCATCTCCGGCGCGCCCGACAGCCAGTGATCGAAATGGTCCTTGATCGCCGCCTCGACCAGCCGCGCCGCCTCGGGCGAGGCCAGCTTCTCCTTGGTCTGGCCCTGGAACAGCGGCTCGCGGATGAACAGCGACACCAGCACGGCCGCGCCGCCGAGCGCGTCCTCGGCCGTGACCTGCGCCGCCTTGCGGTTGCCGACCAGCTCGCCATAGCCCTTGAGCCCGCGCACCAGCGCCGCGCGCAAGCCGGCCTCGTGGGTGCCGCCCTCGGGCGTCGGGATGGTGTTGCAGAAGCTTTCGGTCACGCCCTCGGCGTCGGGATCGCGCGCCCAGCCGATCGCCCATTCCAGCCGGCCCTGGCCGTTGAGCTTGGTCTCGCCGGCGAAGGGCGCGATCGTCGCCATGGCATCGGCCGGCAGCAGCGAGGGCAGGTAGTCCGCCAGCCCGCCCGGGAAATGCAGCACCGCATCCTTGGGCGTGTCGTCTCCGCCCTTGAGCAGATCGGGATCGCAGGCCCAACGGATTTCGACGCCGCGATAGAGATAGGCCTTGGCGCGCGCCATGCGGAACAGCCGCGCCGGCTTGAAGGCCGTGGTCTTGCCGAACACCTGCGGATCGGGATGGCAGACGACGGTGGTGCCGCGGCGGTTCGAGGCCGCGCCGAGTTTCTTCAGCTTGGTGGTCGGCTTGCCGCGGGCGTAGTGCTGCGACCACAGCACGCGATCGCGCGCCACCTGGACTTCCAGCCGGTCGGACAGCGCGTTCACCACCGAAATGCCGACGCCGTGCAATCCGCCGGAAGTGTCGTAGACCTTGCCGCCGAATTTGCCGCCCGAATGCAACATGGTGAGGATGACTTCCAGCGCCGACTTGTCCTTGAACTTGGGATGGCGGTCGATCGGGATGCCGCGGCCGTTGTCGCGCACCGTCAGCGTGCCGTCGGCCGCAAGCTGCAGTTCGATGCGGTCGGCATGGCCCGCCACCGCCTCGTCCATGGCGTTGTCCAGCACCTCGGCGGCAAGGTGATGCAGGCCGCGCTCGTCGGTGCTGCCGATATACATGCCAGGGCGGCGCCGGACCGGCTCCAGCCCCTCCAGCACCTCGATGTCGCGGGCGGTGTAGCTGTTGTCGCGCCCGCCGCCGTTCTTGCGATCGCCGAATAAGTCGTCCATGGTTCGTACCGGTTGCCCGAAACGGCGCGCAGTATATGGTGTTTCGCCGGATTGCCACAACAATATCTGGGGAAAGCCATGGAACAGCGCGGCGAGCCAGTGATTCGAGCGGTTCCGATGTTCTCCGACCTCAACGCCAATGGCGACGTCTTCGGCGGCTGGGTGCTGTCGCAGATGGACGTGGCGGGAGGCGTGGTCGCCTCGCGCCGTGCCCAGGGCCGCGTCGTCACCGTGGCGGTGGCGGCGATGAAGTTCCATCGCCCGATCCGGCTGGGCGATGTGGTGTCGATCTACGCCACGATCGAACGCGTCGGCCGAACCTCGATCAGCGTGCGCATGGACACCATCGTCCGCCGCCGGCTTGAACTGGACGAGATCCAGGTCACCGAGGGCACCTATGTCTATGTCGCCATCGACGACAAGGGCCAGCCGCGTCCGGTGGCGCCGGGCTAGGTCGGGGCGCGCGTCACCCGCCAGGCCAGCACCGCCCCGCCCACCAGCAAGAGCGAAGAGACGTAATGCGCCGCGCCCGGCATGACCAGCGGCGCATCCGCCGCGGCGAAATTCGCGAAAGTCAAAGTGAACAGGAACGGCCCGATCAGGTCGGTGATGCTGCGCACGCAGGCCAGGGCGCCCTGCAGCCGGCCCTGTTCCTGCGGTCCGACATGGCGCGTCAGAAGACCTTGGCTGGAAGCGCTGGCCAAGCCCCATAGCGCCACGAACGGAATGCCGCAAAACAAGACCGGCGGAATCGCCGCCGAACCGTAGATCGCGAAGCCGATGGCGCCGCAGCCGAGCCCGAACATCAGCATGGTGCGTTCGCCGAAGCGCTTGACCAACGGCCGCACCAACCCGCCCTGAACCAAGACCGCGGCCAGGCCCGACACCGCCATCAGATAGCCGATCGCCTCGCTGGTCCAGCCGAAGCGGAAGTTGACGTAAATGACCATGACGTTGGGCAGCACGCCATGCGCCAGGAAATGCAGGAAGGCGACGCAAGCCAAGCCGAACAGTTCGGGATGCGAGCGCAAGAGCTTGAGCGAACCCAGCGGATTGGCCCGCGCCCAGGAAAAGGCCGCGCGCTTCTCGACCGCCAGAGATTCCGGCAGCACGAAATAGCCATAGACCACGTTTGCCAGGCTGATGGCGGCGCAGAACCAGAACGGCAGGCGCGGATCGAAGCTGCTGAGAAACCCGCCCAGCGCCGGCCCGACCGAAAAGCCGATTCCGAACGAGGCCCCGATCAGGCCGAAAGCCGCGGCCCGCTTTTCGGGCGGCGCCACGTCGGCGATATAGGCGCCGGCGCTGGGGATGGTGGCGCTGGTGAAGCCCGACAGCATCCGGCCCATGAACAGCCAACCGACCGAGGGCGCCAGCGCCATGGCGGCGTAGTCGATCGCGCGCCCGAGGCTGGACAGCAAGAGGATCGGCCGCCGGCCGAAGCGATCCGACAGCGCGCCCATGATCGGCGAGCCGATGAACTGCATCAGCGCCCAGCAGGTGCCGATGACGCCGTAGATGCGGGCGGCGGTGGGTGGATCGCCGCCGGTCAGGCCGATGATCAGGATCGGCAAAGTGGCGACCATCATGCCCAGCGCGATCATGTCGACGATCACGGTGACCAGGACGAAGGCGACGGCGGCGCGGGGGGCGAACATGGGGGGCCCCGCTTGATAGGCGCCCCGAGGCTTGCGCGCAAGCCGCCGACGGCGCTAGTTTCGCATCCTTCCCGTTCGAATCCGTCGGAGCCGCGCCATGTCCCAGAGCCAACCCCAGGGCGTCTATTGCGCCTCGCTGACGCCGATGGACGCGGAGCTGGCGCCCGACCTGCCGCGGCTGATCCGCCACTCCAAATGGCTCTTGGCCAGCGGTTGCGACGGGCTGGGCATTCTCGGCACCACCGGCGAGGCCAATTCGCTCAGCCTTTCGCAGCGCCGGACCGTCATCGAGACCGCCTGCCGCGAATTGCCGCGCGACAAGCTGATGCCGGGCGTCGGCTCCTGCGCCGTGGCCGATGCGATCGAACTGACCAGGACGGCGATCGCCGGCGGGGTCAAGACCGTGCTGTGCCTGCCGCCGTTCTACTACAAGGGCATTGCCGATGCCGGCGTCGAGGCCTTCTTCGACCGCATCGTCCAGCGCATCGCCGATCCGGGTCTGCGGATCTATCTCTACAATTTCCCGCAGCTGACCGGTTACGCCTTCCAGCTCGACTCGGTGGCGCGGATGCGCGACCGCCACGGCCCGATCGTCGCCGGCATGAAGGACAGCTCGGGCGATTTCGCCAACATGAAGAAATTCGCCGAAGGCCTGCCGGGCTTCCGCGTCTTCGCCGGCACCGAACAGTATCTGGCCGACATCCTGGCGGTGGGCGGCGTCGGCTGCATCACCGCCACCGCCAACGTCACCGCGCCCTGGTGCGCCAAGGTCTATGCCGCCAAGGGCGAGGCGCGCACCCAGGCCCAGGCGGTCTTGACCGCGCTGCGGCTGGCGCTGCAGGCCAAGCCGCTGGTGCCCTGCCTCAAGGGCGTGATCGGCCGCTTCACCGGCGATCCGATCTGGAACCACATGGCGCCGCCGATGATGAAGCTGGCGGCGGCCGACATCGACGCGGTCACGGCCAATCTGGCCAAGCACGGCCTGACCGAGATGAAGCTGGCGGCCTGAGGGGGTCACTCTAACCCATTGACGCGCAAAGCGGCGGAACCGGTCCGGTTCCGGCCAGCCAGGCGCGGGTCGAGTCGCCAAATGCGCGGAGCCGAGCCGCAAATGCGCGCAAATGCGCGCAAATGGCCAATTTTTAACCAGTGATGTCTTTGATTTTATTGAGCAATCGAGATATGTCGGGTGCAAGAGTCGAAAATGGCCGTTAACCTCTGCCTCCGGCCCGGACTTGGATGCGGGGCGGGAGGCGGGAGAGGCCATAGGGTAGGGTGGTCCTCGAATTTGTGTTGTATTGGAACAGGTACATATAGCGAAACATAGAGAACTTGTCAAGGCCATGAATTGCGACGACCGGCCGGGTCCGGCTTGTGCTGGGGCAACACGGCAACGGGCGGACAGAGATTTTCGGCCGGCTGCCAAAGGCCGGCCGCCGGCCATTTCGAACGCGATTTCAAGGCCACGCTCGACCGGGCTCGAACCGCATGGTTGAAGCCAAATTGTGAGCCATGCCCGCGCACGCCGCCGTCGCCCGCGAGTAGCGATCCGGATCGGATGGGGTGACCGATTCCGCCGCCGGTAGGCGCAGATTGGCCACCCTGACCTTCGACAACGGGCCGGTGCTTAGGGCGTGATCGATCTGTCCTGGACCATAGAGTTCAAGACAGATCGCGGATCATGCCCGCGTATCCTGCTCTGGACTGCGATCGGTTCCAAGGGAATCGCGGCCGCGATCCCCAATGAACCGATCGCGGTCTAGCGTGACCGAGCGCGTGCTGGACCTGCCGGCGGCGAGGCAGGCGCCGGCGACGTTCTTCGTCATCGGCCGGCGGCTGCTGGCCCCGGCGGCGCGCGTAAAGTGGTGCCATTGCCATTGTTCCCCAAATGGGGCACAGTAGCGACAGGGAGCCAGCCATGTCCAAGACCGAGACCATCCGCGCCCGGGTCGAACCGGACCTCAAGCACGACGCCGAAGCCGTGTTCGACGCCTTGGGCATGACGCCGACCGAGGCCATCACCCTGTTCTACAAGCAGGTCTCGCTTCGCCATGGCCTGCCGTTCGCGGTGCGGATTCCCAACCGCGCCACTCGCACGGCTATGCGCGACGCCGCCCGGCGGCGCGGCCTCAAGCGCTGGAAGTCCCTGGCGGCGCTCAAGGCGGCCCATTCCTGATGCCGGGCCGGTCGCTGGTTCTATGCACGACCGGCCGCTTCGAGCGCGATCTGAAGCGGAGCAAAAAGCGAGGCAAGGACCTCGACCGGCTTTGGGCGGTGGTCGAACGGCTGTTGCGCGGCGCGGCGCTCGAACCGCGACATCGCCGCCATCGCTTGAGCGGCCAATGGCGGTCGCATTGGGAATGCCATGTCGAGCCGGACTGGCTGCTGATCTGGCTGGAAAGCGACGGCGAACTGATCCTGGCGCGCACCGGAACTCATTCGGATTTGTTCGAATAGAGATCGCGGTCTTTCGGTCTTAGGGCGTGATCGATCTGTCTTGAACCATAGAGTTCAAGACAGATCGCGAATCATGCCCTCGCAATCTGCTCTGGACCGCGATCGGTTCCAAGGGAATCGCGGCCGCGATCCCCAATGAAGCAATCGCGGTCTAGCGTGACCGAGCGCGTGCTGGACCTGCCGGCGGCGAGGCAGGCGCCGGCGACGTTCTTCGTCATCGGCCGGCGGCTGCTGGATCCGGCGGCTACTCGCGCAGCAGGGCCTGGAACTCGTCCTGGATGCGCTTCAGCTCCTCGATCGCCTCGCGGATGCGGCGGTCGTCGGGCACGTTGACGGCGACATGCCGGCCGATGCGCGACAGCGGCCGGGCGCCGTCGTCGGCGGCGCCGGAGGCCAAGCCTTCCAGCCGGTAGGTCGCCACCGGTCGCGCCAGGCCCTTGGCCTCGATCTCCCCGGCCGGAGCGCCGCGCGCGGCGTCCTTGAGCAGCAGCCGCGTGGTCTCGCCCAGCAGGATCGATCCCGGCTCGGCCGCGGCCTGCAGCCGCGCCGCCAGGTTCACCGGGCCGCCCAGCGCGGTGTAATCGAGCCGCTGCTCGGAGCCGAAATTGCCCACCGTGCAATAGCCGGTGTTGATGCCCATGCGCGCCCGCAGCGGCCGGCCGATGCCGCGCGCGCGCCACAGCGAGTCGAGTTCGACCAGGCGGTCGCGCATCGCCAGCGCCATGCGCGCGCAGCGCAGCGCGTCGCCGGCCTCGCCCTGGGTCTCGGGATCGCCGAAGAACACCAGCATGGCGTCGCCGATGAACTTGTCGATGGTGCCGCCGTGTTCGAGCGCGATGCGCGCCATCTCGGTCAGGTAGGTGTTGACGACGAAGGCCAGGCGTTCGGGTTCGAGCCGTTCGCTCAGTTCGGTGAATCCCGCCAGGTCGGAAAAGAACACCGTCAGCGTCTTGCGGGCGAAGCCCTGGCGGGTGTCGGTGGTGCCCGAGAAGATCGAGCCGTAGATCTGGGGCGAGAGGTACTTGGCCAGCTTGTTGGCCAGGGCCTCGAGCTGGCGGGTCTTGGCCTCGATCGCCTCGCGGTCGCGCAGGCGCTCTTCCAGCAGCCGCTCGCGCTCGTGGCGCAGTTCGAATTCGGCGGTGCGGTCGACCAGCTGGCCCTGCACGCCGTTGAGGAAGGAAAAGCTGTCGTCGCGGGTGCGGGTCGAAAGCAGGGCGAAGGCGCGCTCGCGGCCCTCGATGCGGATCGGCAGATGCGGGATCAGGACCTGGCCCTTGGCCTCGAGGGTCTCGGCGAAGGAGCGGATGGTGGCGGCATCCACGCCCAATTGCGCCAGCACGTCGGGAAAATAGGCGTCGCTGACGTTGCCCAGCACCGGGAAGAAGGCGCGGAAATTGGCGTTGACCCGCTTCACCCGCAGCTCGGCGTCGGCGAAATAGCCGGCGGTGACGGCGTTGCGGAAATTGAAGAAGCTGAGGTCGATCACGGCCTCGCGGTTGAACAGCGCCTCGAGATTCATGGCCGGCGGTTCCTTCCCTCGCCCGCGACCAGGATAGGCGAGGGCGGCCGGCTCCGCCAGACGCTGACGGCCTCGGAATCGCCCGCCCCAAACGCAACGGCCGGCGGGGGGGCCGCCGGCCGTCGGTAACCGCGAAGCGAAACCCGCCGCTCAGGCCGAGTAGTACATCTGGAACTCGATCGGATGCGGGGTGTGCTCGAAGGCGTAGACCTCTTCCATCTTGAGTTCGATGTAGGCGTCGATCTGGTCGTCGGTGAACACGCCGCCTTTCTTGAGGAAGGCGCGGTCCTGGTCGAGATGACCCAGCGCCTCGCGCAAGGACCCGCACACCGTCGGCACCGCCTTCAGCTCCGCCGGCGGCAGGTCGTAGAGGTTCTTGTCCATCGGCTCGCCGGGATGGATCTTGTTCTTGATGCCGTCGATCCCCGCCATCAGCATGGCCGAGAACGCCAGATAGGGGTTCGACAGCGGATCGGGGAAGCGCACCTCGACCCGCTTGCCTTTGGGGCTGTGGGCGATCGGGATGCGGCACGAGGCCGAGCGGTTGCGGGCCGAATAGGCCAGCAGCACCGGCGCCTCGAATCCCGGGATCAGCCGCTTGTAGCTGTTGGTGGTCGAGTTGGTGAAGGCGTTGACCGCCTTGGCGTGCTTGATGATGCCGCCGATGTAGTAGAGGCAGGTGTCCGACAGCCCGGCATAGCCCGAGCCGGCGAAGATCGGCTTGCCGGCCTTCCAGATCGACTGGTGGACATGCATGCCCGAGCCGTTGTCGCCCTTGAGCGGCTTGGGCATGAAGGTGGCGGTCTTGCCGTAGGACTGCGCCACCATGTGGGTGACGTATTTGTAGATCTGCATCTGGTCGGCCATCTTGACCATGCTGTCGCCGCGCATGCCCAGCTCGTGCTGGCTGGTGCCGACCTCGTGATGGTGCTTCTCGATCCGCAGCCCCATCTCCTTCATCACCGACAGCATCTCCGAGCGCAGATCCTGGCAGCTGTCGACCGGCGGCACCGGGAAATAGCCGCCCTTGACCGGCGGGCGGTGGCCGGTGTTGCCCTCCTCGTAGGCGCGATCCGAATTGTGCGGCGCCTCGACGTCGTCGAGCGCGTACATGCCCGAATGCATCGACACCTTGTAGCGCACGTCGTCGAACACGAAGAACTCGGCCTCGGGCCCGAACATGGTGGCGTCGCCCACGCCCGAGGCCTTGACGTAGGCCTCGGCGCGCTTGGCGATCGAGCGCGGATCGCGCGCATAGGCCTCGCCCGACAGCGGCTCCAGCACGTCGCAGAACACGATCAGCGTCGGCTGGGCGGCGAAGTGGTCCATCACCGCGGTCGAGGCATCCGGCATCAGCGTCATGTCGGATTCGTTGATCACCTTCCAGCCGGCGATCGACGAGCCGTCGAACATCACGCCCTCGGTGAAGGTGCCCTCGTCGACGAAATCGGTCGCCAGCGACAGATGCTGCCACTTGCCGCGCGGATCGGTGAAACGGACATCGACGTATTTGACGTCGTGCTCCTTGATCAGGTCGAAGACCCGCTTGATGTCCTTGGGGGAGTTGATGCTCGACGCCATGACGATGTCCTTCTTGGCTTGCGGTTGGCGGTTGAAAGGGGGTCAGATCGCGTCCGCGCCGCGTTCGCCGGTGCGGATGCGGATGGCTTCCTCGATGGTGCTGACGAAGATCTTGCCGTCGCCGATGCGGCCGGTATGGGCGGCGCGCTGGATGGCCTCGATCGCGCGATCGACCAGCGAATCGTCGACCACCAGCTCCAGCTTCACCTTGGGCAGGAAATCGACCACGTATTCGGCGCCGCGATAAAGCTCGGTGTGGCCCTTCTGGCGCCCGAAGCCCTTGGCTTCGGTGACGGTAATGCCCTGCAGGCCGACCTCATGCAGCGCCTCCTTCACTTCGTCCAGCTTGAAGGGCTTGATGATGGCCTCGATCTTTTTCATGACTCGATACCCCGCACGGCGCAGGGACAGAAGCGCCGGGTCCGACATAGCACGCGGCGTGCCAGCCCGAATCCCGCGGAAATCCGTGGGCTTGGGAGGCGACTTGCCTGAAAATCAGGCAGGCCTGCCCAAAAAACCGTCAGGCACGATTGTCGCCCAGAAGCTTGGCCATGCGGTCCATGGCCTTTTCGATATTGGGCAGGCTGTTGGCGTAGGAGAAGCGGATGAAGCCCTCGCCGGCGGCGCCGAAACTGGTGCCGGCGACCGTCGCCACCCCGGCCTCTTCCAGCAGGCGGTTCTGCATGGCGCGCGCGGTTTGGCCGGTCTTGGAGATGTTGGGAAAGGCGTAGAACGCGCCCTTGGGCAGGACGCAGGAGATGCCGGGCAGAGCGTTCAGCCGGCGGTGGATATATCCGCGGCGTTCGTCGAACGCCTTGGCCATGACGCCGACCGAGTCCTGCGGACCCTGCAGCGCGGCGATGCCGGCCCATTGGGTCGCGGCGTT
The DNA here is from genome assembly GCA_016869515.1 of Alphaproteobacteria bacterium. Taxonomy (GTDB): domain Bacteria; phylum Pseudomonadota; class Alphaproteobacteria; order VGDZ01; family VGDZ01; genus VGDZ01. The sequence goes on from VGDZ01000015.1 coordinate 49,130, forward strand.
GACGCAGGAATGACAATTCACCGCCAGCTTGTCGACCTGGCCGATCAGGGCGCGCGGCCAGACGCCATAGCCCAGCCGCCAGCCGGTCATGGCATATGTCTTGGACCAGCCGTCCAGCAGGATCAGCCGGTCGCGGATGGCGGGATAGGCGGTCAGGCTGGCATGGGCCTCGCCGTCGTAGCAAAGCCGGGCATAGATCTCGTCCGACAGCACGGCGACTTGGGGGTGGCGTTCCAGCCCGGCGACGAACTTGTCGAGTTCGGCCTTGGGTACGACGCCGCCGGTCGGGTTGGCCGGGCTGTTGACGACGATCAGCCGCGTGCGCGGCGTGATCTGGCGCAGCACCTCCTCGGCCGAGAACGAGAAACCGGTGCGCTCGTGCAGCACGATCGGCACCGGCTTGGCGCCGGTCCATTCGATCGCCGAGCGATAGATCGGAAAGCCCGGATCGGGATACATGATCTCGGCGCCCGGCTCGCCGAACATGACGATGGCGAAGAACATGGTGACCTTGCCGCCGGGCACGATCGCCACCAGATCGGGATCGATCTCGACCCCGCGGAGCTTGCGGATGTCTGCCGCCACCGCCTCGCGCAAGGGCTTGATGCCCAAGGCCGGGGTATAGCCGTGATGGCCGTCGCGCAGCGCCTTGACCGCCGCCTCGACGATGTGCGGCGGGGTCGGGAAATCGGGCTGGCCGATGCCGAGGTTGACGATGTCCTTGCCCTCCGCCGCCAGCTTGGTGGCGCGGGCGAGGACTTCGAACGCGGTCTCGGTCCCGAGCCGGGACATGGCGGCGGCGAGTTGCATCGGGCGCTCCAAGGAACGGGCTGCCCGACTTATACCCTCATAGCCTTAGCGCTTGAAAAAGAAATCCTCGCGGATGCCGGTGGCGCTGATCCAGGGCACTTGCTGGCCGGACGAACGCTCGCCGACCGTCACCGCCACGGCGTTGAACATCTCCTGCGCCTTCAGCCCCGGGCGTTCGATGTGCTGCAACAGGGCCTCGGTGAAGACCGAGTTGGCGCCGCTGCCGTCGGCCGCGACCTGGCCCGGGCCGGTGGCATAGACCACCAGCGAGCCGGGCGGCGCCGTGCCCACCACCGCCAGACCGCGGTTCATCGACCGGAAGCTTGCCGGCAGCGGATTGTCGCGGCAGGAATCGAGGATGGTCACGCCCAGCCGGGCGGGGGCCTTGTCGAACTGGGCCAAGGCCAAGCCGGCATTGACCGCCAGGTAATCGACCTCGGCCTCGGCGCGAATGCGGGCATCGACCGGGATCAGGTAATTGCCGCCGCGCACCTGCACGGCGTGGCCGGCGTAATAGAACAGGCCGACGCCGCCCGCGCCGATGCGGTCGCCGAATTCGGCGATGGCCCGCATCATGGCGCGGTGGCTGCCGTTCTCGACGGTGGCGACGTCGAAATCCAGCCGCCGCAGCGCCGCGGTCACGGCGC
>VGDZ01000016.1 GCA_016869515.1 Alphaproteobacteria bacterium
TCGGCCGAAGGATCTCAAGCCCTTCGACTTCAAGAAATTCACCGCCGAGGCCTCGAGCCGGCTGAACATGGCGACCACCGACGGCAAGCACATCTCGGCCCGTCCGCCCGAGAAATTCGCCGCCGGCGAGGAGCGCAGGCCCTACGAGACCACGCCCTCGGGCAATCGCGTCGTGCTCGAGGAACAGATGCTCAAGGTCGGCGAGACCACGCACGACTATCAGGCCTCGGCCAACCTCTACACCAAGCACCTGACCATGATCAAAACCGCGCTGGGTCGCGGCGGCTGAGCGAGGATGCCATGTCCGAGCTGATGAAGACCGTCAAGATATCGTCCTCGGGCCTGCGCGCGCAGTCCGAGCGCATGCGCGTCCTGTCCGAGAACATCGCCAATGCCAGCTCGGCGCCGATCTCGCCCAATGCCGATCCCTATCGGCGCAAGACCATCACCTTCGCCAACGTGCTGGACAAGACGATCGACGCCCGCACCGTGCGGGTCAAGCGCATCGGCAGCGATCAGGGCGATTTCCCGCGGCGTTTCGAGCCCGGCCATCCCGCCGCCGATGCCGCCGGCTACGTCAAATACCCCAACGTCAACTCGCTGATCGAGGCGATGGACCTGCGCGAGGCGACGCGCAGCTACGAGGCCAATCTGGCGGTGATCGAGAATGCCAAGGCGATGATGAACCGCACCATCGACATGCTGCGCAACTGAGACGCGGCGGGGAGAGAGAACCATGGCCGACATGCGGATCGGAACCGGCCTGGCGCTGAGCCGGCCGGCACAGGTCGCGGGCGGGGCGGCGGCGGGCGCGGCCGGGGCCGCCGGCGGCAAGGGCTTTCTCGACGCCTTGGCCGAGACCGCGCAGCAGGCCATCCAGCGTTCCAAGGCGGGCGAGACCGCGGCGATGAACGGCGTCGCCAAGACCGCCGACCTGTCCGAAGTGGTGGCGGCGGTGACCGCGGCCGAAGTCACGCTGCAAACCGCGGTCACGCTGCGCGACCGCATGATCCAGGCCTATCAGGACATCATCCGCATGCCGATCTGACGGCGTTCGGGGCCGGAGGCGGCGATGACTCCCGAGATGGTGGTCGATGTGGTGCGCGACGGGCTGTTGACGCTCTTGATCGTGGCCGGGCCGCTTCTGCTGGTGGCGATGGCGATCGGTCTCTTGATCTCGATCGTCCAGGCCCTGACCCAGATCCAGGAAATGACCCTGACCTTCGTGCCCAAGATCGTCGCCATGTTCGGCGCCTTGCTGTTGTTCCTGCCGTTCATGATCGCCACCCTGACCGATTTCATGAATCGCATCGCCGATCAGATCGTCGGCTTGCCCTGAGGCGGGCGCCGGCCGTGATCGCGCTGCTGCTCGAACTCTTGCCGGGGACGGTGTTCGCCTATCTGATCGCGTTTGCCCGCATCGGCGCGGTGATCATGCTGCTGCCGGGCGTCGGCGAGGACTACATCCCCGCCCGCATCCGCCTCGCGCTGGCGCTGATGGTGGCGGCGGTGATCGCGCCGACCGTGGGCGCCGCCTTGCCGCCGCTTCCGGCCAAGCCGGTCGAGCTGGCGCTGTCGCTCGGTGCCGAGATCGCGGTCGGGCTGGGGATCGGTCTGGCGACGCGCTTTCTGCTTTCGGCCATGCAGACCGCCGGCACCATCGTCTCCAACATGTCGGGCCTGGCGATCGGCTCGTCGTTCGACCCGACCTCGGGCACGCAGGGCACCGAGATCGGGGTGATGATGAACCTGGCGGCGGTGGCGGTGGTGTTCGCCACCGACACCCATCACCTGCTGCTGCGGGCGGCGGCCGACAGCTACCTGGTCTTTCCGCCTACCGGCCTGCCGCCGACCGGCGATTTCGCCGATCTGGTGACGCGGTTGATGTCCTATGCCTTCGTGCTGGCGATCCAGATCTCGGCGCCGTTCCTGGTCTATGGCGTGGTCATCAACACGGCGATGGGCCTGGTCAACCGCATGATGCCCAGCATGCAGGTGTTCTTCGTGCTGACGCCGGTGCAGACGCTGCTGGCGATCGCCGCGCTGATGGCGGCGATGCCGGCGATGCTGGCCTGGTTCGCGGCCAGCTTCGAGGCGCGCATGGCCGAATTCATGATGCCGCGCTGAGCCCGGGCCATGGCCGACGACCAAGACCAAGACTCCAAAACCGAAGAACCCACCGGCAAACGGGTCTCGGAGGCGGAGGACAAGGGCCAAGTCGCGCAATCCCAGGAAATCTCGACCTGGATCATGCTCGGCACCTTCGCCCTCACCCTGGTGACGTTCGGCGGCTTTGCCGCCAGCGGGCTGGCGCGGCACATGGCCTCATATCTCGACGGCGCGGTGCGCATCGAGGGTCGCATCGGCGACATCGTCACCGGGTTGGGCGAACTGTTCGGCTGGAGCGCCCTGTTCGTGCTGCCGATCTTCGTGGCATTGGCGGTGGCGGCGGTGCTCTCGCACGTGCTGCAGCACCCGATCACGCTCTCGACCGAAAAGCTCGCGCCCGACATCGCCCGGTTGTCGCCCATGGCCGGCTTCAAGCGGCTGTTCTCGCTGCACACGCTGACCGAGTTCGTCAAGAACCTGATCAAGCTGGTGGTGGTCGGCGTGGTGATGTTCGTGGTGCTGCGGCCCGAGGTGATCAAGCTCTCGACCGCGGTCGGCATCGAACCGATCCAAGTGCTGGAGCTGATCCGCAAACTGGTGATGAAGGCGCTGATCGCGGTGTTGGCGATCCTGTTCATCATCGCCCTGGCCGATTTCGTCTACCAGAAATGGGAATACATGCGATCGCTGCGCATGACCAAGCAGGAGATCAAGGACGAGCACAAGGAGACCGAGGGCAGCCCCGAGATCAAGGGGCGCCTGCGGTCCTTGCGCATGCAGCGCGCCCGCGCCCGCATGATGGCCGCCGTGCCCAAGGCCGACGTGGTGGTGACCAACCCGACCCACTTCGCGGTCGCGCTGGCCTACGAGCCCGATGCGATGGCGGCGCCGAAATGCATCGCCAAGGGCGCCGATCTGCTGGCGGTGCGCATCCGCCAGATCGCGCAGGAAAACGACGTGCCGGTGATCGAGAACCCGCCGCTGGCGCGCGCGCTGCATGCCGGCGTCGAGGTCGACGAGGAGATCCGGCCGGAGCACTATCAGGCCGTGGCCGAAATCATCACCTTCGTCTTCCAGCTCAAGGGCAAGGCGCTGCCGCAGCGCCCGACTGGCTGAGGCGCGCGCGGTGGAGACGCTCGAGCTTGGGCTGATCGGGCTGGGCCTGGTGGCGCTGGGCGCGGCGTTGGGTGCGCTGCTGGCCGGCAGGCGCGCGCCGGCCAAGCCCGATTTCGACCTGTTCGAGGCCACCGGCGAAGCCTGGCTGTTGGCCAGCCCCAAGGGGGCCGTATTCCGGCAGGGCGGGCGCTGGCGCGAGCTGGTGGGCGAGGGGCTGACGGCGCTGGCCGCGGGCGATGCGGCGTTGCAAGCGCGGCTCGAAGCCTTGGCCCAGGACGCCGCCTTGGGTCGGTCCGGCAGCCTCGAGGTCGCGCGCAGCCGCGGCGGCATCGAAGGCCGGCTGCAGGTTGCGGTCGCGCCGGCAGGCGGGCGGCCGCCGCGCCTGCTGTGGCGCGCGGTCGACGTCACCGAGCGGCGTCTGGCCGAGGACGCGCTGCAAGGTCGCGCGGCGCGGCTGACCGAATTGCTCGATGCCATGCCGATCGGCGTCGCCGAATTGGACGAGGCCGATCGGATCGTCGGCGCCAATCGGGCGCTCGAGTCGTGGCTGGGAACGAGCCGCGCCGAGCTGGCGCTGCGCGGAGTTGCCTGGGCGGATGTGGCCGCGGCCGCCGGCGAAGACGATGCCGATCCCGACTCCGCCAGCCGGACCGTGTCCTTCCGCCGCGCCGACGGCGAGCGCTTTCCGGCCCTGGTCACGTTTCCTTCTCTTCGCGGCGAGTTCGCGCGGCGCTTGGCGCTGATCTCCGATCTTTCGGCCGAACGCGCCTGGGAATCGGTGCTGTCCGAGCGGGTCGAGGGTGGCGGGGAGGCCGCGCACGAGACGACGATGCTGGCGCTTGGCCGCATGGCCGGCGGCATCGCCCATGACTTCAACAATCTGTTGGCGGCGATCGTCGGCCATTGCGATCTGCTGCGCGCGGGGCGGGGCGCCGGCGCCGCTGGCGGCGCGGAAATCGACCAGATCCGGAGCGCGGCCGAGCGGATGGCCGGACTGGTGCGGCAATTGCTGGCGTTCGCCGGGCTGCAGACGGCCAAACCCAAGCTGGTTTCGCCCGCGGCCTGCATCGACCGCATGTCGCAAGCCTTGCGTTCGGCGCTGGGCGAGAGGGCCGAATTGGCGCTGGAGCTGGGCCAGGAAAGCGGGCTGGCGCGGATCGACCCCGACCAGTTCGAGCAGGTCATGATCGGCCTCGCGCGCAATGCCGGCGAGGCCATGCCGGCGGGCGGACGGGTCGAATTGAAAGTCGAGCGCCGCCAGGTCGAGAGCGAGCGCGACTTGTCGCCTGGCGTGCTGCCGGCCGGCGACTATGTCGCGGTGGCGCTGACCGACCATGGCCGCGGCGTCGATCCCGACCATCGCGCCCGGCTGTTCGAGCCCTTCTTCACCACCAAGCCGGTCGGCACCGGCAGTGGGCTCGGCCTGGCGGTCGCGCACGGCATCGTCCGCCAGGGCGGCGGCTGGATCGGGGTCGAAAGCCGCTTGGGCCAGGGCACGACCATGACGATCTATTGGCCGCGGGTCGGACCGACGGCGGCGGGCGAGACCGAGGCGGCCGCCGCGCCCGAAGCGCCGCCGCCGCCGATCCATGCCCGCATTTTGTTGGCCGAGGACGAGACGCCGGTGCGAAGCTTCGCCGCGCGCGCCTTGCGCGGAGCCGGCCACGACGTGATCGAATGCGAGGACGGCGAGGCCGCCAGCCTGGTGATCGACGACCGGGCGCAGGCGATCGATCTGTTGCTGACCGATGCCCGCATGCCGATCGTCGATGGCGCCGAGCTGGTTCGCCGTACCTTGCGCCATCGCCCGGGGGTGAAGGTGATCGTGATGTCGGGCTTGGCCGAAGATTCGATTCGGGCCGAACTCGGCCAGGGCGCGGAGGTGCATTTTCTGGCCAAGCCATTTGCCCTGAAGGCCCTGGTCGCCCGGGTCGACGAGGTCCTGAGGGGGGCTTATACCAATCCGCGTTGACCGTGACCAGTCAACGCACCCTCAGGCGCCGGGCGGGCGCATCCGCGCCCTTGGCTCACGCGCCGAAAGGCGCGCGGCCTCAATGGCCGTTCCAAGCTGCGATGAGTCACGCTCATCGCAGCTTGGTATTGGCACCCTGAACGGAGGGGGCTTAAACTAGAACCCCATGTGATAATTGTCTAATTTGTTCCTAAAAATCTTAGCAAAAACAAACACTTGACGAACCTTTGCCAGGGATTACACTAGGCCCGTTGCGATGGCATTGGCGCCATGAAATAAGGAGGCAACGATGGCCGAAGTGGTGCGGTTCGAGAGGGACGGGATGGACAAGAACAAGGCGCTCGAAGCGGCGATTTCGCATATCGAGCGCGCCTTCGGCAAAGGCTCGGTGATGCGGCTCGGCCAGCGCTCGAGCGCGATGGAGGCCGAGGCGATCTCGACCGGCTCGCTCGGCCTCGACATCGCGCTCGGCATCGGCGGCGTGCCGCGCGGCCGGGTGGTCGAGATCTACGGCCCGGAAAGCTCGGGCAAGACCACGCTGGCGCTGCACGTCGTCGCCGAGGCGCAAAAGGGCGGCGGCGCCTGCGCCTTCATCGACGCCGAGCACGCGCTCGATCCCAGCTATGCCAAGAAGCTGGGCGTCAACATCGACGATCTGCTGATCAGCCAGCCCGATACCGGCGAACAGGCGCTGGAGATCGCCGACACGCTGGTGCGTTCGGGCGCGATCGAGGTGCTGGTGATCGACTCGGTGGCGGCGCTGGTGCCGCAGGCCGAGCTCGAGGGCGAGATGGGCGATTCGCTGCCCGGCCTGCAGGCGCGGCTGATGAGCCAGGCGCTGCGCAAGCTGACCGCCTCGATCTCGAAGTCGCGCTGCCTGGTGATCTTCATCAACCAGATCCGGCTCAAGATCGGCATCGCCTACGGCAATCCCGAGACCACCACCGGCGGCAACGCGCTCAAGTTCTACGCCTCGGTGCGGATGGAAATCCGCCGCATCGGCACGATCAAGGACCGCGACGAACCGGTCGGCAACCAGACCCGGGTCAAGATTGTCAAGAACAAGATGGCCCCGCCCTTCAAGCAGGTCGAGTTCGACGTCATGTACGGCGAGGGCATTTCCAAGACCGGCGAGCTGGTCGATCTCGGCGTCAAGGCCGGCGTGGTCGAGAAGTCGGGCGCCTGGTACTCTTACGACGGCACCCGCATCGGCCAGGGCCGCGAGGCCGCCAAGCTGTTCCTCAAGGAGCACAAGGACACCGCCGCCGCGATCGAGGCCGAAGTCCGCAAGAATGCCGGCCTGATCGTCGCCGCCATCGCCACCGAGGCCACCGGCACCGAGGACTGATCGGCCGCCGGCCGGGTCGGGAGAACTCGGCGTCCCGTCTCGCTAGGGCATGATCGATCTGTCTTGAACCATAGGGTTCAAGACAGATCGCGGATCATGCCTTCGCATCCCGCTCTGGACCGCGATCCGCGGTTTGCATGGAATAGAGTCTCTGATTCCATGCAAACCGATCGCGGTCGAGCCGTTTCGGATCGGCCCGCCGGCGCTTTACAGCACCGGGCCGCGGCCGCTAAAACCCGTGCTCCGCCAAGGCTTTGGCGGCAAGGGAGTATCCGCGATGCAGTCCGGCAGCGCCATTCGCAAGGCCTTTCTCGACTTTTTCGCCCGTCATGGCCACGCCGTGATCGCGTCCTCGCCCTTGGTGCCGCACAACGATCCGACGCTCTTGTTCACCAATGCCGGCATGGTGCAGTTCAAGAACGTCTTCACCGGCCAGGAAAAGCGCGACTATGTCCGTGCCGCCACCTCGCAGAAATGCGTCCGCGCCGGCGGCAAGCACAACGATCTCGACAATGTCGGCTATACCGCGCGCCACCACACCTTCTTCGAGATGCTGGGCAATTTCTCCTTCGGCGATTATTTCAAGGAGCGCGCGGTCGAGCTGGCCTGGAACTTGGTGACGCGCGAATACGGCCTGCCCAAGCAGCGCCTGACCGCCACCGTCTACGCCGAGGACGACGAGGCCTTCGGGCTGTGGAAGCGCATCGCCGGCCTGCCCGACAGCCGCATCGTCCGCATTCCGACCTCGGACAATTTCTGGCAGATGGGCGATACCGGCCCGTGCGGCCCGTGCTCCGAGATCTTCTTCGACCACGGCGACAAGATCGCCGGCGGCCCGCCCGGCTCGGCCGAGGCCGACGGCGACCGCTTCGTCGAGGTCTGGAACCTGGTGTTCATGCAGTTCGAGCAGTTGCGGCCCGGCGAGCGCGTGCCGCTGCCGCGGCCCTCGATCGACACCGGCATGGGCCTGGAACGCATCGCCGCCGTGCTGCAGGGCAAGCAAGACAATTACGACACCGACCTGCTGCGATCGCTGATCGAGGCTTCGGCCCATGCCTCCTCGACCGAAGCCGACGGTCCGCACAAGATCAGCCATCGCGTCATCGCCGACCATCTGCGCGCCGCGTGCTTCCTGATCGCCGACGGCGTGCTGCCCTCGAACGAGGGGCGCGGTTACGTGCTTCGCCGCATCATGCGCCGCGCCATGCGGCACGCCCACATGATCGGCACCAAGGAACCGCATCTGCACCGCCTGGTCGGCAAGCTGGTCGAGGTGATGGGCGCCACCTTCGGCGAACTCGGCCGCGCCCAAGCGCTGATCGCGGAGACCCTGAAGCTGGAAGAGGAGCGCTTCCGCGTCACCCTCGAGCGCGGCTTGCGGCTCTTGGACGACGAACTGGCGCGGCTTCCGGGCGGCGCGGCGCTGCCGGGCGAGGTCGCGTTCAAGCTCTACGACACCTATGGCTTCCCGCTCGACCTGACCCAGGACGCGCTCAAGGCCAAGCGCATCGCCGTCGACAGCGAGGGCTTCAACCGGGCGATGGCGCGCCAGCGCGCCGAGGCGCGCAAGGCCTGGGCCGGATCGGGCGAGCAGGCCACCGAGGCCGAATGGTTCGCGGTGCGCGACAAGGCCGGCGCGACCGAATTCCTCGGCTATTCGGTCGAACAGGCCGAGGCGCGGATCGAGGCCCTGCTGGTCGACGGCAAGCCGGCCGAGAGGGCCGCCGCCGGCGCCAAGGTCCAGATCGTCCTCAATCAGACCCCGGCCTATGGCGAGTCCGGCGGCCAGATGGGCGATAGCGGCCGGATGGCCGCCGCCGGCGGCGGCCGCGTCGCCTTCGCCGACACCCGCAAGCTGCTGGGCGATCTGCATGTCCATGTCGGCACGGTCGAGACCGGCAGCATCGCGGTCGGCGAGGCGGTGGCGGTGGCGGTCGACGACGCCCGCCGTTCGGCGCTTCGGGCCAATCATTCGGCGACGCATCTCTTGCACGCCGCGCTGCGGCGGCGGCTGGGCGAGCATGTCACCCAGAAGGGCTCGCTGGTGGCGCCCGATCGGCTGCGTTTCGACATCAGCCACAACAAGCCGCTGGGCGACGACGAGCGTGCCGCGATCGAGGCCGAGGTCAACGCCATGATCCGCCAGAACGCCGAGACCGCGACGCATCTGATGACGCCCGAGGCCGCGGTCAAGGCCGGCGCCATGGCGCTGTTCGGCGAGAAATACGGCGACGAGGTGCGGGTGGTGTCGATGGGCGAGGGCGAGGCCGGGGTCTACTCGACCGAGCTTTGCGGCGGCACCCATGTCCGGCGCACCGGCGACATCGGCCTGTTCGCCATCGTTTCCGAGGGCGCGGTCTCGGCCGGCGTGCGGCGCATCGAGGCGCTGACCGGCGAGGCGGCGCGGGCGCATCTGGTCGGCGAAGGCGCCTTGCTGCGGCGCGCGGCCGATCTGCTGCGCGCCAATCCGGGGGAACTGCCCGACCGCCTTGCCGCGCTGATCGAGGACCGCAAGCGGTTGGAACGCGAATTGTCCGAGGCCCGCCGCGCGCTGGTTTCGGGCGGCGCCAAGGACGCCGCCGAAGCCGAGATGGCGGGGTCGATCAAGTTCGTCGGCCGACGGCTCGATGGCGTGCCGGCCAAGGATCTGCGCGGCATGGTCGACGACCTCAAGAAGAAACTGGGTTCGGGCGTGATCGCGCTGGTGGCGATCAACGACGACAAGGCGGCGCTGGCGACCGGTGTCACCGCCGATCTGACGGCCAAGCTGAGCGCGGTCGAATTGGCGCGGGTCGGCGCCGAGGCGCTGGGCGGCAAGGGTGGCGGCGGCCGGCCGGATTTCGCCCAGGCCGGCGGACCCAATGCCGGCGCCGCCGAACAGGCGCTGGCGGCGATGCGACAAGCCGCCGCACGCGCGACTTGATCCGACTCCCTTCTTTTCCGCGCCGGCCTTCCTAGATCATTGCCGACAAGGCAATGAAGGAGGGCGCATCATGGATTTCCGCTCGCTGATTCCGTTTGGCCGCGCCGGCGTGCCGGCCGCCAACGATCCCGATCCGTTCGGCGCGATGCGGCGCGAGATGGATCGCATGTTCGGAGATTTCGGCCGCGGCTTCGGCGCGCTGCCGTCGGTGTGGGGCGGCAATGGCGCCAAGGCGACCATCGTCCCGCGGGTCGACGTCAAGGAGACCGACAAGGCCTACGAGGTCGCGGTCGAACTGCCCGGCGTCGACCAGAAGGACGTCACGGTCGAGCTGAAGGACGACATGCTGATCGTCTCGGGCGAGAAGAAGGTCGAGAAGGAAGAGAAGGGCAAGGACAAGTCCTGGCACGTGGTCGAACGCGCCTATGGCGCCTTCACCCGCGCCTTCGAAGTGCCGCGCGACATCGATGGAGCCAAGGTCGCGGCCCACTTCGACAAGGGCGTGTTGACGGTCACCCTGCCCAAATCGGCCGAACAGGTCGCCAAGACCAAGAAGATCGAGATCAAGGCGGCCTGAGGCCGCCGGATACGGTTCCCTGGGGCGTTGTGGCGCAACCGTCCCGTCCTGAGCCGCAAGGTTCAGGACGGGGGCGGTCGGTCGCTTTGTCTCGGTCTCGGGCCGGGGCACGATCAATCTGTCTTGAACCATAGAGTTCAAGACAGATCGCGGATCATGCCATCGTATCCTGCTCTGGACCGCGATCCGCGGTTCATGGGGAATCGCGGCCGTGATTCCCTATGAACCGATCGCGGTCTAGGCGGCGGCGCGGCTTCAGCCGCCCATCTTCTTGCGCAAGTTCTCGTTAAGCTTGTCGAGGAAGGTGGTGGTGTTCATCCATTTCTGATTGGGCCCGATCAGGATCGCCAGGTCCTTGGTCATATGGCCGGCCTCGACGGTGTCGACGCAGACCCGCTCGAGCGATTCGGCGAAGGTCTTGAGATCGCCGTTGCCGTCCAGCTTGGCGCGGTGCTTGAGGCCGCCGGACCAGGCGAAGATCGAGGCGATCGGATTGGTCGAGGTCTCCTTGCCCTTCTGGTGCTCGCGGTAGTGCCGCGTCACCGTGCCGTGAGCGGCCTCGGCCTCGACCGTCTGGCCGTCGGGCGTCATCAGCACCGAGGTCATCAAGCCGAGCGAGCCGAAGCCTTGCGCTACCTGGTCGGACTGGACGTCGCCGTCGTAGTTCTTGCACGCCCACACGAACTTGCCGGGCCATTTCAGCGCCGAGGCCACCATGTCGTCGATCAGGCGGTGCTCGTAGACGATGCCGGCGGCCTTGAACTTGGCAGCGAACTCCTTGTCGAACACCTCCTGGAAGAGATCCCGGAAGCGCCCGTCATAGGCCTTGAGGATGGTGTTCTTGGTCGAGAGATAGACCGGCCAGCCGCGCGAGAGGCCGTAGTTGAGCGAGGCGCGGGCGAAATCGCGGATCGAATCGTCGAGGTTGTACATCGCCATGGCGACGCCGCCGCCGGGGAAGTTGAACACCTCGCGGGTAACGGCTTGGCCGCCATCGGCCGGAGTGAAAGTGATGGTCAGCTTGCCCTTGCCGGGAACCACGAAGTCGGTGGCGCGGTATTGGTCGCCGAAGGCATGGCGGCCGACCACGATCGGATCGGTCCAGCCCGGGATCAGCCGCGGCACGTTCTTGCACACGATCGGCTCGCGGAAGATGGTGCCGCCCAGGATGTTGCGGATGGTGCCGTTGGGCGACTTCCACATTTGCTTGAGGTTGAATTCCTTCACCCGGGCTTCGTCGGGGGTGATGGTGGCGCACTTCACGCCGACGCCGTATTGGCGGATGGCATTGGCGGCGTCGATCGTCACCTGGTCGGAGGTCTGGTCGCGGTACTCGACCCCGAGATCGTAATATTTCAGTTCGACGTCGAGATAGGGCAGGATCAGCTTGTCCTTGATGAACTTCCAGATGATCCGGGTCATCTCGTCGCCGTCGAGCTCGACCACCGGGTTCTTGACCTTGATTTTCGCCATTGTCGTCCTCTGGGTTGCGGTTTCAGCCTATCACCGCGGCGTGCCCCGCGAAAAGGCGTCGAGCGCGGCTGCGACATCGGGTACCACCGTGAACAACTGGGTCAGGGCGTTGTCGGCAAACTCGGTCCGGATAACGTGGCGGATGAGGTCGCGGAACGGGCGCCAATAATCGGCCGTGTCGATCACCAGGATCGGCTTGTCGTGCTGGCCGAGCTGGCGCCAGGTGATGACCTCGCACATCTCGTCCAGCGTGCCGATGCCGCCCGGCAGCACGGCGAAGGCATCGGACTTGTCGAACATCAGCCGCTTGCGCTGGTGCATGTCGTCGACCACGTGCAGTTCGGTGATGGCGTCGTGCTTGACCTCGCGGGCGTAGAGGTGGTGCGGAATGATGCCGACCACCTTGCCGCCGGCGGCCAGGGCGGCGTCGGCGCACACCCCCATCAACCCGATGCCGCCCCCGCCATAGACCATGGTGATCCCGGCCCGCGCCAGGCCGCGGCCCAATTCGACCGCGGCGGCTCGAAAGGCCGGATTCTCGCCCATGCGCGAGCCGCAATATACGCACACGGAACGGATGGGATTGGAGGCGCTCACGTCGAATTGTCTTGTCGCTGGGTGGTCGACTTTGGAATAATCGGCTGTCGGCGGGTGTTTAGAGTGCGTCAATCGGGTTTGCAATCCTTTTGCGGAGGGAACGAAAACATGACTCTTTTCAAGAAGTTGCTGGTGGCCTCGGCGCTGGTCGCGTTCGGATCCGTGGCGGCCTCGGCCCAGAACATCGTCGAGATGCGAGTCGCCAAGATGAAGGAAATCGGCGGTGCCATGGGCGGGTTGTCGAAGATGGCCAAGGGCGAAGATCCCTATGATGCCGGGCGGGCGACCCAGCTTGCGACGCTGGTCCGCGGCCACTCGACCCAGATCGTAGGCTGGTTCCCGTCCGGCTCGACCGGCGGGCGCGCCAAGGCCGAGATCTGGACGGATTCGGCCAAGTTCAAGGACGCGGCGGGCGCTTTGACCCAGCAGGCCGATGCGCTGGTGCGCGTGGCCGCAACCGGCAAGGACGCCATGGCGGCGCAGTTCGGCAATGTCGGCCGGTCCTGCGGTGGGTGCCACACCCCGTTCCGTGCCGAAGCCAAGTAGTCTCTATCGACTGACGGCGTGGGGCGGCCGCATCGCGGCCGCCCTGACGCTTTTGATGTCCGGCGGCTGGGCGCTGGCCCAGGACAGCGGCGAGTATCTGTTTCGCGCCGGCGGCTGTTGGGCCTGTCATACCGACATCAAGGGCGGCGGACCGCCCTTGGCCGGCGGGCGTCCGCTCAAGACCCCGTTCGGAATCTTCTACAGCCCCAACATCACGCCCGACCCCGATACCGGCATCGGCCGCTGGACGGTCGCCGACTTCAAGCGCGCCATGCGCGAAGGCGTGCGACCCGACGGCGCGCATTATTTCCCGGTCTTCCCCTACACCACCTACAGCCGCATGACCGACGACGATATCGGGCGGCTCTGGGCCTATCTCAAGTCGCAGCCGGCGGTCAGCCGGCCCAACCGGCTGCATGACGTCGCTTGGCCGTTTTCGATGCGGCTTCTCCAGGGCGGTTGGAAGCTGATGTTCTTTTCCTCCGGCGCCTACCGGGCCCAGCCGGCGCGCGGCGCGGAATGGAATCGCGGCGCCTATCTGGTCGAAGCGCTGACCCATTGCGGCGAATGCCACACCCCCCGCAACGCCATGGGCGGCATGGATATGGGACGCTGGATGGCGGGTACGCGCGACGGACCGGAAGGCGAGCGCGCGCCCAACATCACCCCCGACAAGGCCACCGGCATCGGCGATTGGAGCGTGGGCGACATCGTCGAACTGCTCAAGACCGGCACCAAGCCCGATTTCGACAACATCCAGGGCACGATGGAAGAGGCCGTCCAGCACAGCCTCAAATACCTGACCGAGGCCGATCACAAGGCGATCGCGGCCTATTTCAAGGCGCTGCCCGCGGTCGTCAACAAGGTCCCGAGCGGCACCGCCAAATAGCGCGGCTTGCCCACTCGCGGCGAGACGTACTACCCTCCAGCCGTCTGCCCCGAACCGAATTGGATTGGGCCTTGTTGCGTCATCCGCTGGTGCTGTTCTTGGCCGGGCTGGGAATGCTGTCATTGACCGCGGCGGCGATGATCTATGGCTGGCGCATCGGCCCGGGCAGCCAGCAGCCGGGCACGTTCAATCCGCGCGCCGCCCCGACCGCTACCGCGCCGGCGACCACCGCGCCCAACAGCGAACGCCAGGCGGCGACGGTCGAGCGGCCGAGCTTCGATGTCGTCCGGGTCAGCGCGGACGGCAAGGCGGTGCTGGCCGGGCGCGCGCCGCTCAACTCGACCGTCACCGTCAAGGACGGCGACAAAGTGCTGGGCGAATTGCCGGCCGACCGGCGCGGCGAATGGGTGCTGCTGCCCGAGCGTCCGCTCGATCCCGGAACGCGACAGTTGTCGCTGGTCGCGCGCCGCGCCGACGGCAGCACGATCCTGTCCGACGGCCATGTCGTCGTCGTGGTGCCGGCGCGCGACGAGACCAAGCCTGAAAGCGAGCGCGAGCCGGCGATCGCCGTGCTGCTGCCCCAGGACGGCCGGACGGGATCGCGCCTGCTGCAGGCGCCGCCGGCCAAAGGCGATGCATCGGCGGCCAAGGGGCTGGCGATCGACACCATCGACCACGACGGCCAGGGCAACGTCATGCTGTCCGGCCGCGCCGCCCCCAACGCGCTATTGCGCGGCTATGCCGACAACAAGGAAATCGCCGTCGGCCAAGCCGATTCTCAAGGTGCTTGGTCGATGCGGCCCAAGGCGCCCTTGGCCGAGGGCCGCGTCATCCTGCGGGTCGATCAACTGGCGCCCGGCGGCGAGGTCAATGCCCGCATCGAAGTGCCGTTCAGCCGCGCCCTGCCAGGCCAGCAATTCGTGCTCGAGGGCCAGATCGTGGTCCAGCCCGGCAACAGCCTGTGGCGCATTGCGCGCGCGGTCTACGGCCAGGGCACGACCTACACCTTCATCTATCAGGCCAATCGCGATCAGATCCGCGATCCCGATCTGATCTATCCCGGCCAGATCTTCGCCTTGCCGAAATCGCGTTAGGGCATGGTCGGTATGTCTTGAACCGTAGGGTTCAAGAGCGATCCCGACGCAAGGCCTCGCATCCCGCCTTGGACCGCGCTTCGCGGTTCGCATCGAACGGCGTCCGCGGTTCCATGCAAGCCGATCGCGGTCCGGATCAGGAGGCCTTGACGGCCCGGGCCTCGGACCGGATGGTCCGTTCCGGCGGGAAATGCAGCGTCACTTGCGTGCCGCGCCCGCGTTGGCTTTCGAGCCTGACTTGGCCGCCATGCAGTTCGATCAGGGCGCGCACCAGCGGCAGGCCGAGACCGGTGCCGTCATGCCGGCGGGTGAGCGAGCTTTCGACCTGGGTGAAGGGTTCGAAGATGCGGGCCTGATCCTCCGCATCGATGCCGATCCCGGTATCGCGGACCGACCAGACCAAACCGCCGTCGGCGGCAAGTTCGACCGAGAGGATGACGTCGCCGCCGACCGGCGTGAACTTGACCGCATTGGCCAGAAGATTGACCAGCATTTGCTGCAGGGCGCGGGAATCGGCCAGGAGTCGCGGCGGGGAAGCCGGAATCCTGGTCTCCAACCGAATGCGGCCTTCGGTGGCGCGGCTGCGCAGCAGGCGCGTCGCCGCATCCGCCGCCTCGTCGAGCGAAATCACGGTCTCTTCGAGCTTCATGCGACCCGCCTCGATCTTGCTGAGATCGAGGATCGAGCCGATGACGTGGCCGAGATGGCGCGCGCTGGCGACGATGTCGTTGGCGTACTCCTTGTAGGCCGGGCTGCCCAACGGGCCCACGACCTCGCCCTGGATGATCTCGGCAAAGCCGATCACGGCATTGAGCGGCGTGCGCAGTTCGTGGCTCATGTTGGCAAGGAACATCGACTTCGAGTGGCTGGCGCTTTCGGCCTGCTCGCGCGCCGAGCGCAGCTCGGACTCGGCCCGCTTGAAATGGGTGACGTCGGTATAGGTGGTGACGAAGCCGCCGCCGGGCAGCGGCTGGCCGCGGATCTCGAGCACCGTGCCGTCGGGTCGCGTACGCTCAAAGGCATGCGGCTGCATCAGCCGGGCCAGCGCCAAGCGCAGCGCCACTTGGTGCTCGGAGTCGCCCGGTCCATATTCGCCGCGGGCGGCGTTGAAGCGGAACAAGTCCTCGAGCGGCATGCCGACCTTGAGCAGATCGGTCGGAAAATCGAGCAAGGCGCGCAGGCGCTCGTTGTAGGCGATGACTTGCAGGTTGCTGTCGATCAGCGAAATGCCGAGATCGATGTTGTCGAGCAGGGCGCGCTGGATCTTGGATTGGCGCGCGAGTTCGGCCTCACGTTCCACCAACGCGCTGACATCGGTTCCGATCCAGACCATGCCGCCGTCGGGCGTGCGGCGCTCGTCGATGCGCAGCCAGAGCTTGTTGGCGAAGCGCTCGACGAATTGGCCCCGGCCGGCGCGATGGGCGGCGACGCGCTCGAGGACGAACTGCTCCTCGCGGCCGTCGGCCTGCGGGTAGATTCCCAGCACGACGGCGTCTCGCAGGATCTCCTCGAAACTGCGCCCTTCGCGGACCGATGCGCCCAGTTCCGGTCCGGCCATTTCGCGGAAGCGGCGGTTGAACGTCACCAGGCGATCGCCGGCGTCGTAGAGCGCGAAGGCGTCGTCCAATGTCTCGATCGCCTGTACCAGGCGCTGATGGGCGGTTTCGGCCTGCTTGGTCAGGGCAACCAGTTCGGTGACGTCGTGCCCGACGCCGCGATAGCCGCGGAATTCCCCGCTCGGCGAGCGTACCGGGTTGGCGCTGACCGAGACCATGCGGACCTGGCCGTCGGCGCGAAAATAGCTGTGGACCAGATTGCGGAACGGCCTGTGCGCGGCGAGATCGTCGAGATGGCGCCGGAACAGCTCGGCTTCCTCGGCGGACTGGGTCTTCCAATGGCGCCGGAGGAATTCTTCCCGCGACTGTCCGATCCGGTCGCGATTGGGGCGCCCCAAAATGACCTCGGCGTTGGGGGAAAAGAAAGTGTAGCGATGCTTGGCATCGGTCTCCCACAGCCAGTCCGAGGCAATGTCGGCGAAGGCGCGGAAACGCTGGTCGCTGGCGGCTATTTCGGCTTCGCGACGCTTGGCCTCGGTGATGTCGGTATAGGTGATGACGGTGCCGCCGTCGGCCAGGCGCCGTTCGGTGATGCGAAGCCAGCCGCCGCCGACGCGATGGTACTCGAAAGGCGGCCCGGGATTGCGATGAAGCTGCATGCGGCGTTCGATCGCCGCGCGGCGCGACGCATCGTCCTTGTAACGTGAATCGCCATTGACGATGGTGGTGCACATCTCCCGAAAGGTGATGCCGATCCGCCCGGGCGCGGCGTCGGGATCGAACATCTGGGCGAATTGGCGATTGGCGGCCACCAGCTTGTCGTCGGCATCGAACACCAGATAGGCGTCCGAAACCTGGTCCAACGCCGCCACCAAGCGGGCCTCTCCGGTCGTGGCCCGCGGCGTGCCCTCAAGGCGATGGCTTGCGTAGACAGTCGCGGCCAAGACCGCCAGAGCTAGCGCCAACCAGATCGCCAGCCAAGCTGCGCCCGAAGTCGAGCCGAGCCATTGCAGAATCGCCAAAACGGCGACCGCCGCCGCCAACGAGTACCCGAAAACGCCGGCTTTTCTTGACATGTCGGACGCTGACCCCATCCGCGGGCATTATGCACATGCCAGCCGGGAAGCCGCTACTGGGAAACGACTAGACCGCGATCGGTTCATAGGGAATCACGGCCGCGATTCCCTATGAACCGTGAATCGCGGCCCAGAGCAGGATACGAGGGCATGATTCACGATCTGTCTTGAACTCTATGGTTCAAGACAGATCGATCATGCCCTAGTCCGAATTCTCGCAGGATTGCGGCGCGATTTTGGTCAAGCCCCGGCGCCGGCGGACGGGTCGTGCTGTCCGCGAAAGCCGACAGCTTGATCGGATTTCCCGCCAGCACCAGACCGTGGGCCGTCGGATCGTCCAGGCTGACCGCCATGTTTCGTGCCTTGACTTGAGGTTCGGCCAGGGCCTGGGCGATGTCGTTGACCCGGGAGCATGGCACGCCGGCGGCGTCGATCGCGGAAAACCAGGCATCGACCGTGCGGTTGGCGAGGCTGCGTTCGATTTCGACGGTCAGGGCATCGACATGATCGACGCGCAGGGCATTGGAGGCAAAGCGCGCATCCTTCGTCAACTCGGGTCGACCGATAGCCGACGACAGCCGGCGGAACAGATCGTCATTGCCGGCGGCGATGACGATGTAGCCGTCGGCGGCGGCGAAGGCCGAGAACGGCGCGATGGTCGGATGCCGCGCGCCCAACGGCCCGGGCACTGTCCCGGTCGCGGCGTAGCGGACGACGGCGTTTTCAAGCAAAGCGATCTGGCCGTCCAGCATGGCGACGTCGATCATGCTGGCCTGGCCGGTGCGCTCGCGATGGTAAAGCGCGCTCGACAGACCCAGCGCCATGAACAGACCCGCGCCGAGATCGCCGATCGGGACCCCGGCCCGCACCGGCGGTCCGCCGGGATGGCCGGTCAGGCTCATCACCCCGCTCATGGCCTGGGCGACCATGTCGTAGGCGGCGCGCTGGCGCAGCGGCCCGGTCTGGCCGAATCCCGAAATCGCGGCATAGATCAGGCGCGGGAACCGCGCCTGCAACGAGGGCCAGCCGTAACCCAGCTTGTCCATCACGCCGGGGCGGAAATTCTCCACCAGCGCGTCGGCGCGCGCCAGCAGGGCATCGAATATGCGGCGATCGTCGGCGGCCTTGAGATCGAGCGCGATCGATTCCTTGCCGCGATTGAGCGAAACGAAATAGCTCGATTGGCCGCCGACGAAGGGACCGAAAGCGCGCGCATCGTCGCCTTCGGGCGGCTCGACCTTGATCACCCGCGCCCCGAGTTCGGCCAGCATCAGTGTGCAGAACGGGCCGGCCAAGACCCGTGTCAAGTCGACGATCGCCAGTCCCGAAAACGGGCCGGTCGGCCGGTTCACGTCACCAACCCGCGATTACGAAACCCGGCGCCGGAGCGCGATCGACCGGAATGGAAGCGCAGGTCCGATTGCGTTCAAGACGCGAATCGCACTCCAGAGCCGGGGACCGCGGCATGATTCACGATCTGCCTTGTGCCCTGTGGATCGAGACCGATCGGTCATGCCCCGGGTGTCGGGATCGGCTCAACCCACCAGGCCCGAAGGGATGTTGAACCCCTTCTCCTTGTAGTAGCGCACGGCACCGGGGTGGAAGGGCAGGAAGGTATTGCGGCTCCAATTGGCGGCGATGGTTTCGACCGCGGCCGCGTGGCCCTTCACCATGACGGCGTTGTTGTCGAGGATGGTCTTGGTGACCTGGTAGGCCAGATCGGCGTCGAAATCCTTGTGGCAAATCCCGAAATTGTAGACGCCGATGGTCTTGTGATCGGCCGTCTGGGCCTTGTAGGTGCCCTTGGGAATCAGCGAGTCCGAAAGCTCGGGCATCGCCTTTTTCAAGGTCGCGATCTCGGCATCGGTGAAGGTGAAGAACCGCGCCGGCCGCTGCGCCTCGATTTCGCTGAAGGCGGCGATCGGCACGCCGGCGGCGAAGGCGAAGCAGTCGATCAGGCCGTCGCCCAACTGGCTGGCCATGTCCGAGCCCGAGCCGTTGCGGATGGTGACGTCGAGCCCCAGCGCCTTGAACATCAGCGGGAAATAGGTGCCGGGAGTGCCGGCGCGCGGCCCGACGCCGACCGTCTTCTTGTTGAGCTGGGCAACCGAGGCGATGCCGGTCTTCTCGGTGGTGATGAAATGGAACGGCGTGTCGTACATCGGAAACAGCGCGCGCACCTCGCGGTACTTGCGGCCCTTGGTCCATTCGCCGTCGCCGTTCCAGGCCTGCAGGGCGATGCCCATGGTGGTCATGCTCAGCTCGACCCGCTTGTCGCTGACCAGGATCAGGTTCTGGTTGGGGCCCTGGGTCTGCTGGGTCGAGGTGTTGATCCCCAGCTTCTCGGTCAGCAACGTGGCGACCACGCCGCCATAGATGAAATAGGTGCCGCCGATCGAGGCGGTCCCCAGGGTCAGCGACTTGGGCTGGGCGTGCGAGGCGCCGAACGTCAACGCGCCGGACGCGGCGGCAAGGCCGGAAAGGGCGGCGCGGCGGGTGATGCGGGTCATTGCGATCGCTCCATGTCGAGGAATTCCTTGATCGGAGACTCGGTCCACTTGCCGAACTCGTGGAACGCCATGGCAATGGGTCGCCAGGAGGCGGTCAACTGGCTCTCGAAAGTGCCTTGGGTGCAGCCGACGATCAAAGGCAGGATGGCGACGGCGAGCCAGCGGGACATGTCCAATTCCGATCTTTTCTGGAGCCGGCAGCCTAGGGGCTATGTGGGCGCTTGACAAGGGGACCGCGGCCTCTTGATGATCCCATGGTGCGCGTGGACGGATTGCGGCATGCCTTCGGCAGCCGTCAGGTGCTGGCGATCGACCGCTGGCAGGTGGACAGGGGCGAAGCCTGGCTGGTGCGCGGCGCCTCGGGCAGCGGCAAGTCGACCTTGCTGCACGTTCTTGCCGGGCTGTTGCGGCCTTCGGCCGGTCGGGTCGAGATCGACGGTCAGGACATCGGCGCCTTGAGCGACCGTCAGCGCGACGCGTTGAGAGGCGCCGCCATCGGCATCGTCTTCCAGAACCTGCATCTCGTGCCCAGCCTGACCTTGCGCCAGAATCTGTCGTTGGCGCCGCTGATGGCGGGCCTGCCGTCGGCGTCGGCGGCGATCGAGCAACGGCTGGCTCGGCTGGGCCTCGGTCGGCGCGGCGACGATCGCCCGGCCCAACTCAGCCGGGGCGAGATGCAGCGGGTGGCGCTAGCGCGGGCGCTGATCAACCGGCCGAAGCTGCTCTTGGCCGACGAGCCGACCGCCAGTCTCGACGACGTCAACACCGACCTGGTCGCCACCATGCTGATCGAACAGGCCGCCGAGGTCGGGGCGGCGCTGGTGGTGGCCACCCATGACGCGCGCATCGCGCCCCATTTCGCCAAGGCGTTGACGCTGTCATGACGCTGTTCGAGGTCGGATACGCCTATTGGCGGCACAAGCGGTTGGCGGCGGCGCTGACCGTGCTGTTGACCGCGTTGGGCGTGGCGATCGCGACCGCCGCCTTGGGCCTGGCGGAACAGTTGACGGCGCGCGCGGCGCGCGATGCCCGCGGCATCGATCTGGTGGTCGGCGCCAAGGGCAGTCCGCTGCAGTTGATCCTGTCGGCGGTGTTCCATGCCGACGTGCCGACCGGGAATATCGCCCTCGGCGAGGCCGAGACCCTGCAGCGCCACGCCTTGGTGCGTTTCGCCATTCCGCTGGCGCTAGGCGATTCCGTCGGCGGCTTTCGCATCGTCGGCACCACACCGGACTTGATCGCGCATTACGGCGGGCCCATGGCCTCGGGGCGGATGTTCGGGTCGAGCATGGAGGCCGTGCTCGGCGCCGAGGCCGCCCGGAAACTGCGGGCCGGTCCCGGCGATCAGTTCATTGGCGCGCACGGCATGGCCGAGGGCGGGCCCGCGCATCACGATCATCCCTACGAGGTCGTGGGCGTGCTGGCGCCGACCGGGACGGTGTTGGACCGGCTGGCGTTGACGCCGATCGAAAGCGTGTGGGACGTGCATGCGGCGCATCAAGGACCGGCGCCCGAGCGCGAAATCACGGCGCTTTTGATCGGCTACCGCACCCCGCTGGCGGCGGCCTCTTTGCCGCGCCAGATCAATACCGCCAGCCGCATGCAGGCAGCCTCGCCGGCGTTCGAGATCGCCCGGCTTGCGGCGCTGATGGGTGGCGGGCTGGACGCGCTGCGCGGATTGGCGGCGGTGCTGCTGGCGGCGGGCGCTCTGGCGATGCTGGCGGCGCTGGTGGCGGCGCTGGACGAGCGCAAGACCGACATCGCCGTGATGCGCGCCCTGGGCGCCTCTCCCGGGCGGGTGATGCGGTTGATCCTGGGCGAGAGTTTCGCCCTGGCCGCGATCGGCGCCGTGCTGGGACTGGCGTTCGGCCACGGCGCGCTGGCGGCGATCGCCTGGCAAGCGCCCGGCGCCGCGCTCGATCCCTGGATGCCGATCGCCGAAGAGGGGTGGATTGCCGTCTTGGCGATGGCGCTGGGACCGGCCGCGGGGCTGTGGCCGGCTTGGCGAGTCTATCGCCAGGACGTGGCGCGGACTCTGTCGGAGGGGTAGGGGCTTGCGCCGACGGTGCCGGAGTCCTAACTCTAGGGCCATGAAATCCGCTCTTGCCGCCATGGCGCTGCTGGCGTTGGCGCCTTTCGCCATGGCATTCAGCCAGTCGCAGGCGACGCTGCCGGCCTCGGCCGACCGCGTCGTCGAAAAGGCGGGCGCCTTGTCGTGGAGCGTGCTGGAGGCGGTCGAAGAAGTGCCCACCGAAGGCGATCGCATGGTGCCGAAGTTCAGCGACAAGATCCTGGCGCTGGACGGCAAGGAAGTCACCCTGTTCGGATTCATGCTGCCGCTCGATCAGTCCGAGCGGCAGCGCCAATTCCTGCTCTCGGCCTATCCCTCGCACTGCCCGTTCTGTCTGCCCGGCGGCGCCAACCTGATGGTCGAGGTGCTGGCGCCCAAGGGCGTCAAGTTCACCTTCGATCCGGTGACGGTGAAGGGTCGCTTCGCGCTGCTCAAGGACGATCCCAGCGGCCTGTTCTACCGCCTGGGCGAGGCCGTGTCGCTCCAGTAGTTTCTATTCCAGCCAATCCAATTTGGTCGCGCCCGGGAAGCCGCGGAAGCGCGGCGCCGGTTCGTGCTCGGGCACGGGAAAGGTATGGCGGTGGTTGGGCACGCCGCCATCGACCCGCAGCGTCACGCCGGTGACGAAGCCGGCCGCCTCGGACAATAGGAACGTCACCGCCGCCGCCACCTCGGATTCGTCGCCGAAGCGCTTGAGCGGCACCGCCTGGCGCAGCGCCTTCATCCGGCCGCGGTTCTCGACCGGATAGCTTTCCAGGCCCGAGGACTCGATCCAGCCCGGCGCCACGGCGTTGACCCGGATGTTGAACCGCGCCCACTCGCTGGCCGCGGTCTCGGTCAGGTTGACGACGCCGGCGCGGGCGGCGCCGGAATGGGCCATGCTCGGCATGCCGTTCCAGAAATCGGCGACGATGTTGACGATGGCGCCGCCATGCTCGCCCATCCATTGCCGCTGCGCCTCGCGGCTCATCAGAAAGGCGCCGGTCAGGTTGTTGCGCACCACCGCCTCCCAGCCGCGCAGGCTGATGGCCTCCAGCGGCGCCGCGAACTGGCCGCCGGCATTGTTGACCAGGCAATCGAGCCGGCCGAAAGCCGCGAGCACGGCCTTGACCGCGGCCGCGACTTGGTCCTCCTCGCGGATGTCGCAGGCGAAGCCCCGCGCCGCGCCGCCGTCGGTTTCGATTTCGGCCGCAACCTTGTCGAGGCGCTCTTGGCGCCGGCCCAACAGCGCCAGTTTGGCGCCAAGCGCCGCCAGCTCGTGGGCAATGCAGCGGCCGATGCCGCTGCCGCCGCCGGTGACGATGGCGATCCGATCCCGGAACAGGCCGGGCCGAAAGGCGCTGCGATAGCTCATGCTTTGCTCCCGGCGTTGGCTCGCGCCCGACGCCACAGCACCGGGCCGATCAGCAGGGCGAGCGCGATCAGCAACAGGCTTAGCGAGATCGGCCGCGTCACGAACACCCACAGATCGCCCTGGGCGATCTGCACGGCGCGGCGGAACTGGACCTCGGCCATGGGGCCGAGGATCATGCCGACGATCACCGGCGCCAAGGGCACGTCGAGGCGCCGCATGATCAGGCCCAGCACGCCGCAGGCGGTCATCACGCCGACATCGAACAGCGAGCGGTTGACGCCATAGACCCCCAACGCCGCGAACAGCAGGATGCCGCCGTGCAGCCAGGGCGCGGGGATATAGAGCAACCGCGCCCACAGCCCGGCCAGCGGCAAGTTCAACACCAACAGCATGGCGTTGCCGATGAACAGGCTGGCGATCAGCCCCCACACCAGATCGGGCCGCGTGCCGAACAGCAGCGGGCCGGGCTGGAGGCCGTATTGCTGGAACGCCGCCAGCATGATCGCGGCCGTGGCGGAGGTCGGAATACCCAGGGTCAGCAGCGGCACCAGCACGCCGGCGACGGCGGCGTTGTTGGCGGCCTCGGGTCCGGCGACGCCCTCGATCGCGCCGTCGCCGAATTCCTCGGGCCGCGGCGAAAGCCGCTTTTCGGTCTGATAGGAGATGAAAGTCGGAAGCTCGGTGCCGCCGGCGGGAACGGCGCCGAGCGGAAAGCCGATCGCGGTGCCGCGCAGCCACGGCTTCCAGGAGCGCGACCATTCGGCCGCGGTCATGCGCGCCGGCCCGTCGAGCGGCGTCACGGTCGATCCGCCCGCGCGCGGCAACGTTGCCTGGTAGAGCGCCTCGCCGACCGCAAACAGCCCGACCACGACCACGGTGATGCCGATGCCATCGAGCAGGTCGAGCTGACCGAAGGCGAAGCGGGCGGCGCCGGTCTGCTGGTCGATGCCGACCAGGCCCAGCGCCAAGCCTATGAACAGCGCCAGCAGCCCGCGCAACAGCGACGAGCCCAGCAGCGAGGACACGGCGACGAAGGCCACGCACATCAGCGCGAAATAGTCCGCCGGCCCGAACAGCAGCGCCAGCTTGACCACTTCGGGCGCGACCAGCGCCAGCATCGCCGTGCCGATCACGCCGGCGACGAAGGAGCCGATGGCAGCCGTGGCGAGGGCGGCGGGCGCGCGGCCCTTGCGCGCCATGCGATGGCCGTCGATGGTGGTGACCAGCGATCCGGTCTCGCCCGGAGTGTTGACCAGGATGGCGGTGGTCGAGGAGCCGAACATGGCGCCGTAATAGATGCCGCCGAAGATCACGAACGAGGCCACCGGGTCGAGCTTGTAGGTCACCGGCAGCAACAGCGCGATGGTCAGCGCCGGTCCGATCCCCGGCAAAATGCCGATCAGCGTGCCGCACAGCACGCCGACGAAGGACCACATCAGATTGACCGGGTTGAGGGCGACGCCGAAGCCGCCGGCGAGGGACTGCAGCGCCTCCATCGATCAGAACGCCGGTCCGGGCAAATTGAGGCCGAGGCCGTAGACGAAGCAGACGAAGACGATTCCCGCGATGACCAAGCCGACGGCCAAATTGCGCCCCAGGCGCATCGCGCCGAAACCGCGGGCGACAGCCGCGAACAGGACCCCGGCGCCGACCACGAAACCCGCGGTCTCGACCAGCGCGGCAAAAGCCAACAGCCCCCCCAGGATCCATCCGATGGACCGCAAGGCGTCGGATGCGCGCGGCTCCTCGGCGATTGCGGCGCGACCGCTCAGCGCCGACCACGCCACCAACCCGCCAAGCGCGGTCAAGCCAAACATTACCACCAGCGGAAACAGCCTTGGCCCCAGCAACGGGTCGACCACGCGCACCGGGATCGAAAACGCGTGCCAACCGAGCAGCGCCCCGGCCAGGCCCAGCGCCGCGGCGAAGGCCGCCAGCTTGCCAGCGGCGCTAATCGCCGCCGCCCCTGCGCCGGCGCTACTTGCCGATGCCGACCGCGGCCAGGATTTCGCCGACCTGCTTCTGCTCGTCGGCGATGAACTTGGCGAAGGCCGGGCCGGGCAGGTAGTTGTTCTCCCAACCGCGCTCCTTGAGCTTGGCCTTCCAGGCATCGGACTTGACCATGCGGTCGACCAGCTGGGCGACGGCGTCGCGGTCGGAATCCTTCAGCTTGGGCGCCGCCATGATGGCGCGCCAATTGCCGATGACGACGTCGAGCCCGGTCTCCTTGAAGGTCGGCGCGTCGATTCCCGGAATGCGCGCGGCGCTGGAGACGCCGATGATGCGAAGCTTCTTGGCCTCGACCAGCGGCATGAACTCGGAGGCGCTGTTGACGCCGAGGGTGACGTGATTGCCCAGGATCGCCGCCAGCGACTCGCCGCCGCCGGAATGGGCGACGTAGTTGATGCGCGCGGCATCGGCGCCCGCCGCCTTGGCCAGCAGCGCCGCGGTGATGTGGTCGGTGCCGCCGGCCGAACCGCCGCCCCAGGACACCGCCGCGACGTTGGCGCGCAGCGCCGCCGCCAGATCCTGCATGGTCTTGATCTTGGATTCGGGCGTGACGGCGATGGCCTGCCATTCCGAAGTCAGGCGCGCGATCGGCGTGACGTCGTTGAGGCCGATCGGCGATTTGTTGGCGATCACCGCGCCGACCATCACCAGCCCCGAGACCATCCATTGCTTGGAATCGCCCGAACGGCGCACGAACTGGGCGATGCCGCGGGTGCCGCCGGCGCCGGCCACGTTTTCGACCTGGACCGATTTGACGATGCCGGTGGCTTGCAGCACCTCCTGCATGGCGCGCGCCGTGCCGTCCCAGCCGCCGCCCGGCGCCGCCGGCGCCATGATGGTGAGTTGGTCCTGGGCCAATGCCGCAGGCGCGGCCATTGCCGCACCCAAAGCCGCCGCCAGCAGCGCGCGCACGATCTTGGTCATAGGGGAATCTCCTCCGCTTCAGCCAGCTTGCCGAATTGCCGCCATGCCCGCAACGGTCTTGCCGGCGATGCGTCCCAACCCGACCGCGCTCAAAAGGCCATTGCCCGAGAGATAGCCGTCGACCGTCTCGCCCGAAATCCCGGCCGCGGCACCGCCGCCGGCCAGCAGGTTGGGGAGCGGGCATCCGTCGGCACGCAGCACCCGCGCCTGCGGATCGATCTTGAGGCCGCCCTGGGTGTGGAACAGGGCGCCGGTGACCTTGACGGCGTGATAGGGCGGCGCCAGCGGCGGCTTGGCGCCGAAGTCGCGGCCAAAGCGATCCTTGCCGCGACAGCCGTCGAGGGTCGCGCGCAATTGGGCCTCGGGCAGGTGGGTGAGGCGAGCCAGTTCGGACAAATCGGCGGCGGTTTTGATCGCGCCGGCCTGGATCGCCTTCTGGTAGTCCTCGAATTGCAGCGCGGCGGCGTGACAGCGCGCGTCGTAGATATTCCATGCCACGCCCTCGGGCTGATTCAGGACATGGACCGACTGCTCGGAATAGCCGCCATGCTCGTTGGAAAAACGCTCGCCGCGCAGATTGACCTGGATGCCGCCTTCCATCATCAGCGCCCAGGTCACCAGGATGTTGTGCGGCGTGGCGACCGAGCCATGGCCCTGATAGGCGCCCATGTGCTCGACCGCGGCACCCAGCGCCTCTCCCCAGTGCAGCGCGTCGCCGGTATTGCCGGGATGGCCGAAGTAAAGCGCATCCGCCATTTCCGGGATGTAGCGTCGGACCAGTTCGCGATCGCCACCGAAACCGTTGCAGGCCAGGATCAACCAATCGCAGCCGATCCACTCCGCGCTGCCGTCGGGGCGTTCGATGCACAGGCCTTCGACCCGCCCCGCGCCATCGGCCGCCAATTCGGTGACGCGAGCCGAACACAAGAGTTCGATCCCGGCGCGCGCGGCCGCCTCGCGCAGCATCGCCATCAGTTCGGCCCCGGTGCGGGCCGGCGGGGCGTGCATGCGCTGGCGGCTGTGGCCGGGATAGCGGAAGCCCTCGACCAGCGTCAGGGCGACGCCATGGGCATCGGTCAGCCAATCGACCGTCGGGCCGGACTCGGCGCAAATCGCCTCGACCAAGGCGCGGTGGTTGCGGCCCTTGGCCTTGGCCTGGATGTCGTCGGCCATCATCCCGACCGAGTCGGCGATGCCCGCGGCGCGCTGGGCGCGGGTGCCGCAGGCCGGAATCTGACCCGAGGACAGGGCGGTCGAGCCCGCCGGCACCGGATCGCGCTCGATCGCCAGTACCTCTATCCCGGCCTCGCGCGCCGTCAGCGCCGCCACCAGCCCGCAAGCGCCGGCGCCGACGATGACAAGCGGAAAGGACGAGGCGAAGCGGTCGCGCGCCATGGTCACATGCCCAAATAGGCCTTCTTCAGGGCCGGATCGTCGCGCAGGGCCGCGGCCGAACCCGAAGCGACGATGGCGCCGTTCTCCATCACATAGGCGCGGGCGGCGATTTCCAGCGACTGCACCACGTTCTGCTCGACCAGGAGAATGGCCAGGCCCTCGGCGTTGAGGCCGCGGATCAGGCCGAACATCTCTTCCACCAAGAGCGGCGAGAGCCCCAGCGACGGCTCGTCCAAGATCAGAAGCCGCGGCTCGGCCATCAGCCCACGGCCGATCGCCAGCATCTGCTGTTCGCCGCCCGACAGCGTTCCGGCCAGTTGCGTCAGGCGCTCGCCCAGGCGGGGAAAGATTCCGACCACGCGTGCAAGATTGTCCGTGCGCCGGGCCGAGCCGCGGCGATAGCCGCCGAGCCACAGGTTTTCGCGCACCGACAGATTGGGAAACACCCGCCGGCCCTCGGGCACCTGGATCAGCCCTTCCGCGACCATTTGCGTCGTCGGCGCGCCGGTACGATCCTTGCCCGCGAACCGCATCAGGCCCCCACGCGGCGCCAAGGTGCCGGCGACGGCATGGTTGAAGGTGGTCTTGCCGGCGCCGTTCGAACCCAGCAGCGAGACGATCTCGCCTTCCGCCACCGCCACCGAGACCGAGCGCAGGATCTCGGTCTGGCCGTAGCCGGCGACCAGATTCTCGACCTCCAGCAGCGCGTTCATGCCGCCGCTCCGGCCAGGCGCGCGGCGGCGCCGTGGCCGAGATAGGCCTCGATCACCTTGGCATCGGCGGCGATGGCGGAAGGCGCGCCATGGGCGATGATGCGGCCCTGGTTGAGGACATAGACGTCCTCGGCCAGGCTCATCACCGCCTGCATGACGTGCTCGATCATCAGCACGGTGACGCCGCCCTCCCGGATGGCGCGGATGGTGGCGACGATGTCGTTGATCTCGGTCGGGTTGAGCCCGGCCATGACCTCGTCGAGCAGCAGGAGCCGCGGCTCGGTGGCGAGCGCGCGGGCCAGTTCGAGGCGCTTGCGGCCGGCCACGGGCAGCGTCGCCGCAGGCCGGTCCAGCAACGCCGCCATCCCGACCCGCTCGGCGATGGCGGCGGCGCGGTCGAGGGCCGCACCGCGGTCGCGGTGGTGCAGGTGCGCGCCGACGGCGATGTTCTCGCGCACGCTCAGCCCGGCGAAGGGCTGGACGATCTGGAAGGTGCGAGTCATGCCCAGCCGGCAGATCTCGTGGGGCGGCAAGCCGGCGATGTCGCGGCCTTCGAAGCGAATCTGGCCGCGCTCGGGTCTGAGAAAACCGGCGATGGCCGCGAACAGCGTGGTCTTGCCGGCGCCGTTGGGACCGATCAGCGCCGCGATGCGGCCTTGCGGCAGGTCGAGATCGACCTCGGACACCGCCACCAGGCCGCCGAAGCGATGCGTCAACCCGCGCACCTCAAGCATGGCCGCGCCAGCGGCGGATCGCGCCGATCAGCCCCTCGGGCAGGAAGCGCAGCATCAGGATCAGCAGCAGGCCTTGCAGGATCAGGTTCAGCCCCGGCTGCGGCCCCATCGCCGCCTTGGCCGCCTCGCCCAAGCCGTGCAGCGCGATCGCGCCCAAGAGCGGTCCCAGCATGGTGCCGGCGCCGCCGACGATCGGACCCAGCAGCGCCTCGACCGAGATCGCCGGGCCGAAGGCGCTGCCGGCGTCGACGAACAAGAGATACTGGGCGTAGAACACGCCCACCGCTGCCGCCAGCGCCGCCGACAGCACGATCGCGCCCAGCTTGATGCGGAACACGTCGATGCCCAGCGCCTTGGCGGCCTCCTCGTTCTCGCGGATCGCCACCAGATAGGCGCCGAAGCGCGAGCGCTCGATCATGGCCGAGGCGGCGAGGCCGATCCCGACCAAGGCCAGTGCGGCGTAATAAAACGCGAAGCGGCTTGGGAATTGGAGATTGATCGGACGCTGGTCGAGCGGAATCAACATGCCGAAACCGGCGCCGGTGAAGGCGAAGGACGACACCAGAATGCGGAACACCTCGGCGAAAGCCAGCGTCACCAGCGCGAAATAGGAGCCGCGCAGGCCGTAGCGAAAACTGACTCCGCCGATGAACAGCCCGACCAGGGCGCCGAGGCCGATCGCCGCCGGCGCCGCCAGCAGGGCCGGCACGCCCAACTTGATCTGCAAAACGGCGGTGCCATAGGCGCCGGTGCCGAAGAATACCGCGTGCCCGAAACTCGACTGGCCGCCATAGCCGCCCAGCACGTTCCAGGCGATGCCCAGCGCCGCGAACATCAGGGTGTTGATCCAGAAATTCAGCCAGGCGTTCGACGCCACCGCATGCGGCAGCGCCAGCGCGACCAGGAGGCCGACCGTCCAGAGGACGACGAGGCGCGGATTCATGCGCTTTTCCCGCCGAACAGTCCGGTCGGCCGGAACAGCAGGATCAAGATGAAAATGGCGAATATGCCGATCTGGCCCAGGCTCTCGCCCAGGAACAGGCCGCACAGCGTCTCGACCACGCCCAGCACCAGCCCGCCGATCAGCGCGCCCTCCATGCTGCCCATGCCGCCCAGCACCACCGTGGTGAAAGCCACCAGCACGAAGGCATGGCCGACCTGGGGCGTGACGTAGAAGGTCGGCAGCAAGAGACAGGCGGCGACCGCGACGCAGGCCGTGCCCAGGCCGAAGCACATGGCGTAGACATGGCGGACGTCGATCCCGACCAGTTGCGCACCCAGCCGCTCCTTGGCGACGGCGCGGATGGCGCGGCCGAGATCGGTGCGGGCGAGGAACAGCCACAGCAGGCCCGCCGCCGCCAGCGCCGCCACGAACGCCACCGCCCGCGGCAGCGGGATCAGCGCCAGCTTGAGATCGATCACCGCGAAGGCGTAGGGCAGGTCGACCGTGCGCGTGCTCGAGGTCCACAGCGCCAGCGCCAGGTTGTCGATCACGATCGACAGCCCCAGCGTCACCATCAGGATCATCGAATCCTGGCCGTGGCTGGCGGGCCAGATCACGCCGCGCTGCAGGACGTAGCCCAGCGCGAAGAAGGCCGGCCCCAGCACGAACACCGCGGCGTAGGGATCGATCCCCCACAGCGTCTTGAGGAAAAAGGCGGCGTAAAGCGCCAGCATCAACAGGCTGCCATGGGCGAAGTTGATGATGTGCAAGACGCCGTAGATCAGCGTCAGGCCGAGCGCCACCAGGGCGTAGATCGCCCCGGTGGTCAGCCCGGCCAAGACGGCGGGTACGACGATCCCAAGCTCGCCCATGCGCCGCCTGGGCGGCGGATGTCCGCGATCAGCTCTTGGGCGGCACCGGGAACACCGGCTGGGCCGAGGCGAAGGCGCGCGGGAAGATCACCTCGATGCGCTGACCGACGATCTGGGTGTTGACCGCTTGGGCGCCCTCGTTCTGGCCGTTGACGAACTTGGTCGGGCCGTAGGGCATGATGTGCCGATCGAAGGTCGAGGCGGCCAAGGCAGCAGTCACCTTGGCGCGGTCGGTCGAACCGGCGCGGTCGATGGCTTCGGCCAGGACGTGCATGCAGGCGTGGTTCAGCATCACCTCGTAGGTCAGGTCGACGCCCTTGGCCTCGACCGCGCGCTGGAAGGCCTGGGATTGCGGCTTGCGCGGATCGAACCAGTGATTGACGTCCATGATGTGCTGGGCGTCGGCGTTGTGCTCCTTGACGAACTTGATGTTCGAGGCGCCGCCGCCCAACACGGCGTAGACCGCCTTGGGGTTGACCCGCTGCTGGCGCAGCGTGCGCGCGAACAGCACGAATTCGTTCAGGTAGTTGGACGGAATCACCAGGTCCGGATTCGCGCTCTTGATCTTGAGCACGATGTTGGTGAAGTCGCGATGCGGGGTGGGGTGGGCTTCGGTGCCGACCACCTCGAAGCCGCGCTTGGGCAGTTCGGTTGCCATCAGCTTGGCCATGCCGCCGCCGAAGGCGCCGTCCTCGTGGACCAGGAACACGGTCTTGGCCGGCTTGCCGGCGGCGTCGTTGATCGCCGCCAGATTGTCCAGCGCGCCGCCGGTGATCTTGCCGAAGCCCGGGCCGAAGCGGAAGGTGTTGGTCAGGCCGCGCTGCACGATCTGATCGACCACGCCGACATCGACCAGGAAGGGGATGCCGAAGCGCGCCGCTTCCTGCGTGGTCGGCAGCGCGATGCCGGAAGCGAAGGGACCCTGGATCGCGACCACGCCGGCCTCGTTCAGCTTGGCGACTTCGGCCACGCCGGCCGGACCCGAAGGCGCATCGGCCAGCACCGGCTCGATCTTGGCGCCGCCCAGGCCCTTGAGGCCGCCGGCGGCGTTGATCTCGTCGATCGCGATCTGGGCGCCGTGGCGCCCCTGGATGCCGCTATAGGACAGGCCACCGGTGACGGGGTGCAGCACGCCGATCTTGACCGTGCGCGCCTGGGCGCCCAGCAGGGCCGGAAAGCCCATCAAGGCGGCCGCGGCGGTGCCGGCGGCCAGGACATGACGGCGGGTTGCGAGCGGGCGTTTGGACATGGTTTCCCCCAGGTTTGGCATCGCGCAGGCGCGCGTTGTGATCTAACCTTAGCCAAGTCGCGTCCGGCGGAAAAGCATTACTCGACATGGCCGAAAGCTTCGATGTGGTGATCGCCGGCGGGGCGGCGATGGGCAGCTCGGTGGCTTATCACCTGGCGGCCGATCCGGCCTTTCGCGGCCGCGTGCTGGTGGTCGAGAAGGACCCGAGCTATCGGTTCTGTGCCTCGGCGCTTTCCGCCAGTTCGATCCGTCAGCAATTCTCGACCCGGATCAATGTCGCGATTTCGCTTTATGGCATCTCGTTCCTGCGCCGAGCCGACGATCTGCTGGCGGTCGAGGGCCAACGGCCCTCGCTGGCGCCGCGCGAGGACGGCTATCTGTTCCTGGCCACGTCGGAGGGGCGTTCGGTCCTGGCCGAGAATCATGCGCTGCAGACCGAGATTGGCGCCGACATCCTGTGGCACGAGCCGGCCGACCTCGGCGCGCGCTTTCCCTGGCTGGCGACAGAGGGAGTCTCGGCCGGCTGCTGGGGCCGGAGCGGCGAGGGCTGGTTCGATGGTTACGGGCTGATGATGGCCTTCCGCGCCAAGGCACGCGCGCTGGGGGTCGCATATCGCGCGGGCGAGGTGGTCGACGTGGTGCGGGCCGGGAACCGCGTCGCCGCCGTCGTTTTGGCCGATGGCAGCCGCATCGGCTGCGGGGCTGTGGTCAATTGTGCCGGAACCGGCGGCCGCGCCCTGGCGGCGCGGGCCGGGATCGAACTGCCGGTCCATGCCAAGAAGCGGATGGTGTTTACCTTCAAGTGCCGCGACGAATTGCTCGGCTTTCCCCTGTTGATCGACCCCAGCGGCGTTTGGGTGCGTCCCGAAAGCGACGGCTATATCTGCGGCACCGCCCCGCCGCCCGACAACGATCCCGATGCGGTCGATTTCGAAGTCGATCACGGATTCTTCGACGAGGCGGTGTGGCCGGTTTTGGCGGCGCGAGTACCGGCCTTCGAGGCGATCCGTCCGGGTCGCGCCTGGGCCGGCCATTACGACATGTGCCTGTTCGACCACAACGCCTTCGTCGGCGGCGCCGGCGAGCCGGCGAATTTCTATCTCGCTAACGGATTTTCGGGGCATGGACTTCAACAGTCGCCGGCGGTGGGCCGCGGCCTAGCCGAACTCATCGTCCATGGCCGCTATGTCAGTCTCGATTTGTCGCCGCTGGGCTACGAAAGATTGCGCCTCGGTCGACCGCTGATCGAACGCAACGTGGTTTAGGATCAGGCGCCGATCACCAACGGGCTGGCGAGCTGGCGCAGGGTCTTGACCACCGACATGGCGACGTTGCGCCCGGTCTTGGGATTCTCGGGCGTCGGCAGCACGTCCTCGCGAAAGCTGAACTTGCCGAAGGCGCCCTGGGCCTCGATTTCGCAGACATGGGCGGTGACGGTCGGATCGGCCACCACCACCACCCGCGTGCGGTCGAGGCCGATGCCGGCCAGCGCCGTCGCCGCCGAGATGTTGATGTTCTGGGGGTAGAGCTTGGCGCCCTGGCGCACCGGCCCGTCGTAGAGCACATGCGGCCGATCCAGCCGATCCAGATCGACCAACGTCTCGCCCGGCGTTCCCTTCCAGGCCAAGGGCGCCTTGCGCACGGTGATGGTGACGGCATCGAGCCCGCCGACCGCGACCCCGGCCAGGATGTCGAGCGCGCCGATCCCGGCCGATGGCAGGATCAGGCGCTTGCCCGAACGCCGCGCGGCGGCAAGACAGCGATCCAGCAGCGCATCGTCGGCGAAGGCGCCGACCGAGGTGGCCAGGAAATCGGCGCCGGATTCGAGACAGCGCACGGCATGGTCGCGCACCGCCTGATGGCCGGCGCCCTCCAGCACCGCCTCGGGCCGCGCGGCGAAAAAGCGCTCGGCATCGGCGGTGATCGGCGGCGGTCCGGCCTCCTCGCGCGGGCGCTTGACCAGGATCGCCACCAGCTCGATGCCGGGCAGGGCGCCATGGCGGGCGAAATCCAGCACGTATTTGCCGATGCCGCCCAGGCCGATCATGCCGACGCGCAAAGTCATGCCTTGGCCCCTCGCGCCCGCAGGCGTTCTTCGATCAGGCCGACGATGCCGCGCGGCATGAAAATGATGAACAGGATCAGCAGCACGCCGTAGATGGTGTTGGCGGCGCCGATCAAGGTGGTGCCGAAAGCGATGCGCAGCGCTTCGGTCAGCACCAGCGTCAGCACCGCGCCCACGGTCGGCCCGAGCATGGCGTACATGCCGCCGGCGATGGCGGCGAACACGATCTGCAGCGAAATGCCGATGCCGGCATGGGTCTCGGGGTTGAGGTATTGCAGGTATTGACCCATGGCGGCGCCGCCGAGCGCGGTCAGCGCCGCCGAGATCAGCGTCACCTCGAGCTTGAGCCGGGTGACGCCGATGCCGATGGCGGCGGCGGCGGTCTCGTCCTCGGCGATCGCCTCCAGCGCCGGATTGCGCATGCTGCGATCGACCGCCCGCCATGCCCACAGCCCGAACAGCCACAGCCCCAGGCCGATCCAGAAGAAATAGGCCTTGTCGACGAATTGCAGCGCCCACCAACTGTGGCCGCCCGGCACCGGCTTCGGCGTCATGCCGAGCGATCCGCCGGTGATGTCGCGCGCGGCGATGATCGACAGACGCGCCACCTCGGTCAGCGCCAGCGTCACCAGCGCGAAGTAATGCCCCACCACTTTGAGCCGGAAACAGGGCCAGCCGATCACCAACGCCGACAGCACCGCCAGCAGGACGCCGAGCGGGATGCCCAGCCAAGGCGTCACGCCGTAGAGATTCCACAACAGCGCCGGAACGTACATGCCGATGCCGAGGAAGGCGCCATGGCCCAGCGACACCAGCCCGAAGCGCCCCATGATCGACCAGGCGGTGTAGATGAAGCTCCACAGCAGGATCTGCACCGCCATGTGCATGACGTAGCTGGGCGGGCCGAACAGCGGCACCAATGCCAGTGCCAGCGCCGCCGCGCCCAGGGGCAGAAACCGGCCGCGATCGCTCATTTGCTGAACAGCCCTTGCGGCTTGACGAACATCAGCACGATGAAAAAGACGAAAGCCAGCACGTAGCTCATCTCGATCGAGAAGAAGAACCCGCCGACCGAAATGATCTGGGCCATGATGAAGGCGGCGACGAAGCCGCCCAACAGATTGCCCAATCCGCCCAACACGCAGATCATGAAGGTGATCGGGCCGAAGCTGAGGCCGATGTAGGGGTGGACGTCGTATTGCAGCACCAGAAGGCACGCCGCCAGCCCGGCTAGTCCACCGCCCAGCGCGCTGACGATCAGGTAGACCCGTTTCGGCTCGACGCCCATCAGGCCCATGATCTGGCGGTCCTGGGCGATGGCGCGGATGGCGGTGCCGGTGAAGGTGCGCGACAGGAACAGCCACAGCAGGATCGCGCCCAGCACGGCGACGACGAACGCCATCAGCCGGGCATAGGAGAGGAACATGTCGCCGATCTCGATGATCGGCAGCTTGAGGCCGATGTTGCGGAAATTGGTGCCGAACAGAAGCGTCGCCAGGCTTTGCAGGAAGAACAGCAGCCCGCCGGTGGCCAGCAGCTGGTTGATCGGCGCGGTGTCGAGGATCGGCGCGATGATCAGGCGATGCACCAGCACGCCGGCCAGGGCCACGCCCAGGATCGCCACCGCGCAGGCCGCCAGCAGCGGCCAGCCGTAGAACACGTGCAGCCAGTAGATCGCGTACATGCCGATCATCACCAGCTCGGCATAGGCGATCCACACCACGTCGATCACGCCGAAGATCAAATTGAGCCCCAACGCCAGCAGCGCCAGCACCCCGCCCAGCAGGATGCCGTTGACGATCGCCTCGAGCAGGAAGATGTCCATCGTCACATCCCGAGATAGGCGCGTTGGATGTCGGGATTGGCGCGCAGCTCGGCCGCCGTGCCCGACATGCGGATGCGACCGACGTCCAACAGATAGGCGCGATCGACCAGCTCCAGCATCTGGCGAACGTTCTGCTCGACGATCAAGACGGTGAAGCCCTCGGCGCGGATGCGCCGCACCAGCGCGAACACCTGCTCGACCACCACCGGCGCCAGCCCAGCCGAAGGCTCGTCCATCAACAACAGCCGCGGCCCCGACATCAGGGCCCGGCCGATGGCGCA
Source organism: Alphaproteobacteria bacterium (assembly GCA_016869515.1). Taxonomy (GTDB): domain Bacteria; phylum Pseudomonadota; class Alphaproteobacteria; order VGDZ01; family VGDZ01; genus VGDZ01. Next base: position 36,223 of record VGDZ01000016.1, read on the forward strand.
CATCTGCTGCTCGCCGCCCGACAGCGTGCCGGCCAGCTGATGCTGGCGCTCCTTGAGCCGCGGAAACAGCTCGTAGACCCAGGCCAGGCGCTCGGCGTAACGGCCCCGCGCCGCCGGCACGAAGGCGCCCATGCGCAGATTGTCGGCGACGCTCAACGCCGGGAACAGCCGGCGGTTCTCGGGCACGTGGGCGATGCCGCCGGCGACGATGCGATGCGCCGGCCAGCCGCCGACCTGCTGGCCCTCGAAGGCGATGCGGCCCTGGCGCGGCGGGATCAGGCCCGAGATCACCCGCATCAGCGTGGTCTTGCCGGCGCCGTTGGGTCCGACCACGCCGATCGCCTCGCCGGGGGCGACCGTCAGCGATACCCCGAACAGCGCCTGGAAACCGCCATAGGCGGCCGAGACCCCGTCCAGCGCCAACATCGGCTGGGGTTCAGCCATGTCCCGCGCTTCCGAGATAGACTTCGATCACGCGCGGATCGCGCGCCACCTCGGCCGGCTTGCCCTCGGCGATCTTTTCGCCGTGGTCGAGCACGATAACCCGGTCGACCACCTTCATCAGCACGCCCATGATGTGCTCGACCCAGATGATGGTGATGCCCATCTCGCCGCGAATGCGCCGCAGCAGCTCCGCCGCCTGATCCATCTCGCCGGCATCGAGTCCGCCCAGGCTCTCGTCGGCCAGCAGCAATTTGGGCTGCGTCGCCAGCGCCCGCGCCAGTTCGAGCTTTTTCAGCCCGGCTGCGCCCAACCCATCGGCCATGGCGTCCTGGTCGCTCGGCAATCCGACCAGCGCCAATACCCGCCGCGCCTCGGCCCGTGCCTCCTCGCGCGCAATCGCCTGGTTGCGGCCGTAATAGGCCGCGACTGCGACGTTGTCGCAGAGGCTCAGCTTGCGAAACGGGCGCGGAATCTGGAAGGTGCGGCCGATACCGAGATGGCAGATGCGATCGGCGCCGAGGCCGCCGATGTCATGCCCTTCGAACAGGATGCGGCCTTCGCTCGGCGGATAGGTGCCGGCGATCAGGTTGAAGGTGGTGCTCTTGCCCGAGCCGTTGGGACCGATCAGGCCCAGGATCTCGCCGCGCGCGAGCGCGAAGGAAACCTGGCTGACCGCCAGGAATCCTCCGAAGCTCTTGGAGAGACCGGTGACTTCGAGCAATGCCTAGCGCAGCGCGTAGGGCGAGCTGGCCGGCAGCGGCAGCACCGGGTCGATGGTCTTGATCGCGCTCGGCCAGGCGATCTTGGTCTCGCCGCCGACGTATTGCATCACCACCGGCGAGGAGCGCTCGTTCTGCCCCGCCATGGCATGGCCCGAGGGGAAGAACTTGACGCCATAGCCCTGGATGGTGCCGCCGGCCGGAATGTCGATCTCCAGCGCCGCCTTGCGGATGGCCTCGGCGTCCCAGCCGCCATGTTTGGAGATCGCCAGCGGCAGCACCTTGTCGAGCAGGATCCAGGTATTGTTGAAACCCATCGAGGTGTGCGGCGGCACTTCCTTGGCGCCGGTCTTGGCCTTGTAGCGATCGACCATGATCTTGGTCAGGTCGCCCAAGCCCGGCGCCAGCGTCTTGGCATCCAGCAGCTGCGCCGCCACCGGATCGACGTTGTAGAAGTGATCGACGTCCTTGCCGAAGGCCTCGACCAGCTTGTCGATCTGGCCATAGCCGGCGCCGTGGCCGATCAGCGCCTTGAAGCGCAGCCCGCCCTCGCGCGACTGGCGCAGGAACAAAGTGATGTCGGGATTGTAGCCGGTATGCAGGATGACGTCGGGCCGGGCGCGCCTAAGCTTGGTGACCAGCGCCGACAGATCGGGCGCGTTGGCGGCATAACCTTCCTTGAGCACGATTTGCAGGCCGCGGGCCTTGGCGCCGGACTCGTTGGAACTGGCGACGCCGGTGCCGTAGGGACCGTCCTCGTAGATGATCGCCACCTTGACGTCCTTGGCATCCATGCCCAGCTTGGCCTTGGCGTTTTCGGCGATGAAGGTGGTCGAGGCCTCGCCGAACTGGTCGGAATGGACCTGCGGGCGGAAGGTGTATTGCAGGTTGCGGCCCTTGAACACGGCCGAGGCGACGGCGATGGTGACCCAGAACACCTTCTTCTGGGCGTCGACCTTGGCCGCCAGCGGCACAGCATGGGCCGAGGAATAGACCCCGAGCAGGAAATCGACGTTTTCCTGCCCCAGCAGCCGCTCGGCTTCGTTGATGGCGACATCGGCCTTGGATTGGGCATCGGCCGAGACAGCTACGACTCGGTGTTTGCCGGCGACGCCGCCGCGTTCGTTGATCAGGTCGATGGCGATCTGGGTGCCGATCGAGCCGGGGACCGAGCCTGCGGCCGCGAATGGCCCCGACAGGTCGTAGAGCACGCCGATGCGGATCGGCTTGGCCGCTTGGCTCCAGCTGGCGAACGGCGCCAGCGCCAAGCCCGCGGTTGCCCCCTGAATGATGCTGCGTCGCGTGCTGCGCATGGCGTCCCCCCGGATCGCGTTGTCGCTACGTCAGCGAGCTTCGGCGAGGCCCGGGCCCGAGTCAAGCCGCCGCCAGGGCAGGGCGATCGGTGCCTCGACCGCAAGGCCGTAGACTTGGGCCAGGTTGTCGCGATTCAGAACGATCTCGGCCGGACCGTCGGCGACGATCCGTCCGCGATCCATCAGCACCAGCCGCGGGCAATAGCGCGCCGCCAGCGCCAAGTCGTGCAGCGCCGCCACCGCCGCCGCACCCTGCCGCACTCCTGCCGCCAGCAGCTCCATCGTCGTCATCGCCTGGGCCGGATCCAGCGCCGCGGTCGGCTCGTCGGCCAGCAGGATCGGCGCCTCGACAGCCAGCGCCCGCGCCAACAACGCGCGCGAGCGCTCGCCGCCCGAAAGCCGATCGAAGCGCCGCTCGGCCAGGCCGCCGAGATCGCAGCGCGCCAAGGCGCGTTCGACCGCCGCGGTTCCGTCGTCGCCATGGGGAATGCGGCCAAGCGCGACGATGTCACGCACGCGCAAGGGCCAGGCCGCATCGCCGCGCTGCGGCAAGTAGGCGATCAGCCGCGCGCGCTCGGCCGGCGGCGGCAAGGCGCGTCCGTCCAGGGTGACCGCTCCCGCATCGGGCGCGATCAGGCCGGCCAGCAGTTCCAGCAAGGTCGATTTGCCGGCGCCGTTGGGTCCGATCAGCCCGACCAACTCGCCCGGGCCGACGGTCAAACTCGCGCTCAGGCCGAACCCGTCGCGCCGAAAACCGAGCTCTTGCGCCGCCAAAATCATCGCCAGGCCTCGCGCCGCCGCAGCACCATTAAAAGGAAAAACGGCGCGCCGATCAGCGCCGTCAGCACGCCGATGCGCAGTTCGGGCCCGGGTCCGGTCAGGCGCACGGCGATGTCCGCGGCCAGCGTCAGCAACGCCCCGCCCAGCGCGCTTGGCAGCAACAGCGCCTCGGGGCGGTGGCCGACCAGCGGCCGCAGCAAATGCGGCACCACCAGGCCGACGAAGCCGATCGCGCCGGCGACGGCGACGCCGGCTCCGACCGCAAGCGCCGTGCCCAGCACGGCGGCCAGCTTCAGCCGTCCGAGATCGATGCCCAGGCTGCGGGCGCTGGCCTCGCCCAAGGTCAGCGCCGCGAGGCCGCGCCGCGTCGTCGCCAGCACCGCCCAGCCGATCGCCATCGGCGGCAAGGCCAGCCAGACATGGCGCCATTCCCGATCCGACAGCGAGCCCATCAGCCAGAACATGATTTCGTAGAGCGCGAAGGGATTGGGCGACAGCGACAGCGCCAGCGCGGTCAGGGCGCCGGCCAGGCTGTTGACCGCGACGCCGGCCAGGATCAGCGTCACCACCGAGGCCGCGCGCCCCGCCAGCACCAGCACCAGGATCGCCGCCAGCGCCGCGCCCAGCATCCCCCCCAGCGGCAAGGCCAGCGCGAAGGCCTGCGACCAGCCGCTGTAGAAGGCGATCACCGCGCCCAGCGCGGCCAAGCCCGACACGCCGACGATGCCGGGTTCGGCCAGCGGATTGCGCAACAGGCCCTGCAGCACCGCGCCCGCCAGTCCAAGGCCGGCGCCGATCGCCAGCGCCAGGATGGTGCGCGGCAGCCGCAGTTCGCGGACGATGACCGCCGCCGGCATATCGCCGTCGCCGGTCAGCCCCTGCCAAATCTCGGTCGGCGGAAGGCCGGCGCGGCCGACCAGCAGCGAGACCAGAGCCAACGCCAGAACCAGCGTCAGCGCGATCACGGTTCTCATGACCGGGCTCGCGCCAAGCGCTCGGCCAGATCGACGCTGAACGGCCCGCCGCAACCGGTCAGCGCCGAAGGCACCTCGATCCGCCTCATTCCCGACAGCGCGCCATGCGCCAGCGCCGCCTCGGCCAGGGAGGGCACGGGGCGCTCGCCCGCGGTCACGATCAAGGCCGCGGGGCGGTGCTTGATGACGATTTCCAGCGGCAGCTCGCCATACGCGCCCAGCCCCAGCCGCGCGGCCAGGTTGGAATAGCCCGCGCGCCGCAGCACGTCGTCGAACAGGGTGCCGGGCCCGACCGTGACGCCGCGCGGCTCCAAAACCGCGGCCAGCGGCGGATCGGGCGGCAGGGGCGGAAGCGCCGCCAGCCGCGCTCTCAAGTCATGGACCAAAGCTTCGGCCGCCGGGAAATTGTCGAGCGCGCGGCCGACGCTTTCGACCGCCGCAAGCGCCTGGTCGAGACTGGTCGGTATGTCCAGGGCGATGACCCGAAAGCCAAGCCGCGCCAATACGGCCTGCGTCTGCCTCGCGGCGAATCGCCCGGCCAGCACCAGATCCGGTCGCAAGGGCAGAACGTCCTCGACCTGGGCATGGTTGATGGCGATTCCGGCCAGTCGGTCATGAACCGGCGACAAAGCGCGGTCTCGTGCCAACCATGACACTGAAAGCAACTGGTTGGGATGGGCCAGCAGCACGGCCAACTGATCGGTGCAGAGGTTGATCGATACCACGCGCGCGGGCCTCGCCTCGGCGGCGAACGACGCCGCTAGGGCAAAGGCGATGCCGGCCAGCCAGCGCATCAGAACTTGGCCCGCGCACCCAGCAAGACGCCGCGCCCCGGCTGCTGCGTTCCGCTCGGCTCCTCGTAGCGGCGGTCGAGCGCGTTCTCCACCCGACCGTAGAGGTCGAAATCCGGGGTGACGCGATAGCGCGCGGTAGCGAACATGACGGTATAGCCCCCGCTATAGACCCGCCCGAAGGTATCGGCATCGCTGTCCGCGCGCTTGCCGTTGTAGATCGCGCCGGCGCCGAACAGCCAGTCGTCGTCCATCTCCCATTCGCCCGAAACCGCGGCGCGATGCAGCGGCCGGCGCACTTGCAGCTGGCCGTTGGACTTGTCCTCGGTCTCGACGAAGCTGTAGTCGAGACGCAGCGTCAGGCGTTCGGTCGCCTTGGCCGAGGCGAAGCTTTCGACGCCGAAGGCCTCGGCGCGGGTGACGTTGCGGTTGGTGTTGTTGACCGAGGCGATGAGGTTCTTGAAGTCGGTCTCGAAATAGCTGGCGCCGAAGGTCAGCCGCCGCTCGAACGCCTTCTGCTCGAAGCCGATTTCCCGGCTTTCGCTTTCCTCGGGCAGCAGGTCGGGATTGCCGCGGAAGTTGCCGCTGACGCCGAAGAGCTGGTAGAGGGCCGGCGCCTTGAAGCCGGTGCCGTAAAGCGCCTTGAGCTTAGTGTCGGTGCCGGGCACGAGATAAGCCAGGCTGGCGTTGTGGGTCGAATGCTGACCGAAGCGCTCGTTGTCCTCGCGCCGCACACCCAGCGTCAGGAACCAGCGCTCGGCCCATTCCATGTGTCCCGAGACATAGGCGCCCAGGGTCGAGTTGCCGGCCTCGTTGTCGGCATTGCCGAAGTTGGACGAGGAGCGGTTGACGAAGCTCTCGCGCTCGCCTTCCAGGCCGGTGGCCAGGCGCAGGCCGTCGGTCGGATCGATCTCATGGGTCCATTCCAGCTTGCGCCGCCGGCCGTGGTTCTTGGAGTTGGTGTAGCTGGTCGAGAACTGGTCGGGCCCGTTGAAGCCGCGGCGGCCGATCTCGATCTGCGAAGCCGCCAGCGTCTGCTTCCACGCCCCGTCGAAGGACAGCCAGTCGCCCTGCAAGCGGTTGTTGGATTGCCGGGTCTCGATATAGGAGTTGGGGTCCTCGGCCGAGGAATCGTTCTCGCCGCTGGCGGCGACCGTGCGGAAGAACCAACTCAGCGATACGTCCTCGTTGGGATCGACGCCCAGGCGGCCATTGAGGGTGGTGTTGCGATAGGGATCCTTCTCGGCACCGCGGCCGGCGCGACGGCGGTTGGGCGTGGCGGTACCGTTGTCGGTATCGAGCCGGGCGGCGGTGAGATTGAAGTTGAGCTTGTCGTGCGAGCCCTGGGTATTGACGCTTTCGCGGAAGGTGTTGCGCGAGCCGACCTCGCCGCGCAGCGTCGTCGCCGGCGTGCCCTTGCCCTTCTTGGTGACGATGTTGATCACGCCGGCCAGCGCGTCGGAACCGTAGAGCGTCGACGCCGGGCCGCGCAGCACCTCGATGCGTTCGATGCCGTCGGTGACGAGATGGGCGAAATCGAATGCGCCGGCGGGCTGCGAAGGATCGTTGGCGCGCTGGCCGTCGATCAGCACCAGCACATGGTTGGAATTGCTGCCGCGCACGAACACCGAAGTCTGCGCGCCGGTGTGGCCGGCGCGGACCACGGTCAGGCCGGGCACGTCGCGCAGCGCCTCGACGATGTCGCGCTGCTGGCGCCGTTCCATCTGCTCGGCGGTGATGACGGTGACCGAGGCGGAGACGCGCTCGCTCGGCACGGCGATGCGGTCGGCGGTCACCACCACCTCGGGCGCCTGCGGTACGGGCTGGGCCTGGGCGATAGCGGGAAACAGGCTCGCCACGGCGAGCCCGCGCAAGACGGGTTTGAACATGAGGACAGTCCCTGACGCGGACCCCACCGGGTCCTTGACGACTTCACGGGACTGCCTCCGGGCATTGGCGCCAAGAGACCATGACGTCGCCGGCACACCCCGTCCGACGCGCCCGTGAAGTCCACGGTGACGGCAGGTCTCCTGGCTCGCGGGTCGCCGCCTCGCATCCGGCCTTCCCGGTTTCCCAGTGGCGCATCAAGGACGCTCGGCTCGCCGCTCACAGTTGCGGGGGCAGCTCGGGGTCCGGCACGGCCGGCCCCAATTCCCTTTTGATCCGCTGTCGCGGAACCGTCGCCACTGCCATAGGTCAGTTTTCGTGCGCTGTAAAGCGGGGGCGGAAAACGCTCAGCGCCGCGTGCCATCCGGCGGGCAGGATCGGATCGTCGGGATGCGGCGGCGCCCGGCGGCCGAAGAATTGGGGCAGCAAATGGGTGTGCGGCCCGGGATTGGTGCGGCCCTTGGGCGGCGGGATCGGCGTATAGACCTCGATCCGTCCGAGGCCGGACTCGAAGACCCGCTGCGGGCTGGCGGCGGCGACGGCGCCCAACAGCGCCATCGCCCGCGGCACGAACAGGTCGGTGCCGCAGCCCGCCCGCAGGGCCGCGACCAGCTCGGGATCGGCGCTGCGAATCGCGGCCGCGATCGGCACCGAACCCAGGCCGAGGTCGAACAGGATCGCATCGCGGTCCTGCGCCCGCGCCGCGGCGCGATCCGGCCCGCGTTCGGTCAGGGCGCGGTGGCGCGGGCCGGCGTCGCTACGATCGGGCAGGGCGAAGACGATCGAACGCACTCTTTCGAAGGCGCGGCAATCGGCGGTGAGCGCCGCGATCAAGGCGCCCCTCGGGGTGACGATCCTGATGCCGACATCCGTCGGTTCGACCATGCCTTCATCGGGGTCGCGTTCGAATTCCGCCACCGCGCCCGGCACGCCAATGATGAAGCCATGACCTGGCTCTGCGGCGCATTCCCTCAAGAGACGGAAAATCGCGGGATCGGCCGGCGGCATTCCTGGACTATGATGGCTGGCGAGGAGACTGTCACCATGTGGCGTCTGTCGGTCCTGCTTGCAGCCATGGCGTTCGGATCGGCGTTGGCCGCCGAGTCGGTCGAGATCCGGCATCTGGGTTATGGCCGCGAATTCCTGGTGCATGTGCCGAAGCGTCTGCCGACGCCGGCGCCGTTGGTCCTGCTGTTGCACGGGGCGGGCGGTGGTGCCTCACAGGCGCTGGCCGACTACAAATGGGTCGATCTGGCGGAGGCCGAGGGCATCGTCGTGCTGGCGGCCAATGCCTTGGCGGCGCGACCCGACCTGCCGGCCAATGCGGCGTTCAACCCGCGCTTTTGGGGCGATGACGGCGGCGTGACGCAGAACCCGCGCCCGCCGGCTGACGATGTCGGATTCCTGATCGCGGCGATCGATATGGCCGCGGATCGATGGCCGATCGATCGGCAGCGGGTCTACGCCACCGGCTTTTCTTCGGGTTCGCGCATGGCCCAGCATTTGGCGCTGGCGCGGGCCGATCGCATCGCCGCCATCGGCGTTTTGGCAGGACGCGCGCCCGAGGACGGAAAGCCGGCGCGTCCCGTCCCGGTGATCCAGATCGCAGGTGCGATCGATCCGCTGGCGCCGCTTCTAGGCGGCAAGCGGAAGCTGCCCTGGGGGCCCGAGACCGAAGTGCCGCCGATGGCGGCCGGGCCCGAGCTGTGGGCGCGGCTGAACGGCTGTGCGCCCGCGACCGAGCGGCCGCTGACCGACAAGGTGACGCTGACCGAATGGCCGTCCTGCCGCGACGGCGTGGCCGTGCGCTATCTGGTGGTGGCCGATCTCGGCCATCAATGGCCGGGCGGCGTGCCCAGCCGTCTGACCTTGATCCTCGGCGCCTATTCCGACGCGCTCGACGGCACCAAGGCGATGTGGGATTTTCTCAAGTCTTGGCGCTTGCCGTGATGGGGGAGGGATGATGGCGCGGGTCGCGCAAGTCGGTACGGCCAGCATCTTGCGGGTCGAGGAAAGCGCGGGGCCGCTGTTCACGCCCGACGGATTGTTGCCCGATTTCGCGCCCGAGATCGTCGATCGGCACCGCGACTGGCTGGTGCCGGCGCATTTCCATCTCGAGCGCCGGCTGTTGGTGATGAGCATCCACAGCTTCGTCATCCGCACCGGGCGCCACACCATCCTGGTCGACACCTGCTGCGGCAACCACAAGGACCGGTCCTTCGCGCCCGGCTTCAAGGCCTTCCATCGCCGCCAGACCAATTGGCTGGAACGCCTGATCGGCGCCGGCGTGGCGCCGGACGAGGTCGACTGGGTGATGTGCACGCATCTGCACGTCGATCATGTCGGCTGGAACACGCGGCTGCGCGACGGGCGCTGGGTGCCGACCTTCCCCAAGGCCAAGTACCTGTTCGCGCGGCGCGAGTTCGACTACTGGAATCCCGACAACGGCGCCGAGGAAGCCAAGCGCGACGCGCCGATCTTCGAGGATTCGGTAAGGCCGGTGGCCGAGGCCGGGCAGATGGTGCTGGTCGACGACGGCTACCAGCTGGACGACGTCATGACCATCCGCGAGGCGCCGGGACACACCCCGGGCACGATCTTCGGCCAACTGCGCTCGCAAGGCCAGGCGGCGGTGTTCTCGGGCGACATGATGCACCACCCGCTGCAGATCTACCGGCCCGACTGGTCGAGCCGGTTCTGCAGCGATCCCAGGCGCTCGGCCGAAAGCCGGAGCCGGCTGCTGGGTTCGATCTGCGACAGCGACACCATTTTGCTGCCGGCGCATTTTTCCGCGCCCCATGGCGGCCGCGTGCGCGGCGCCAAAGGGGGCGGGTTCCGCTTCGAGTGGCTGGCTTGAATTAGGCGGCGCGATCGGCCAGGGCCGGGCGCTCGCCCAAGCGGACGAAATCGACCACGCGCGCGACCACCGTCGGATCCGACAGGATCCGCTTGTGGCCAAGCCCGGTGCCGACATGGACCGCTGCGTCCGGCATGGCATCGACCAGCGCCCGCATATCCGAGATCGGCACCATGCGGTCGTCGCTGGCATGGACCAGCAAGCTGGGCAGGCGGAAATGCCGCGCCAGGTTGGCGAACCCGACCCACTCGATCGGCAGCCCGGCAAGGCGCGAGATTTCCGCCGTCATCGCCGCCTCGGCCCGCGCGCCCAGGCCCAAGGCGCGCGCGACCCGCGTCTTGACATCGATCGGGTGCGCCGGGGTGGCGATGAAGGCCGCCCGTCCGACCGCAAGGCCTTCGCCCATCGCCAAGGCCAAGGCGATGCCGCCCAGCGAATGCGCGATCGCCGCCCGGAACGGCCCGACCTTGCGCTGAAGCGCCTGCATGGCGCGCGCCATGGCGGTGACCGGCGCCGGGCCGCTGCCGGCCGAGCGGCCATGGCCCGGCCAATCCAGCGCCACCACCCGATAGCCGGCATCGACCAGGGGTGCGACGAAGGCGTTCAGATCCTGGTGATCGCCTTCCCAGCCATGGGCCAGCAGCACGGCCGGCCCGCTGCCCCAAGCATAGGCCGTCACCGCCTTGGGCGCGGGCAGAACGATGATGTCGGCTTGGGCGTCGAACAGGGAGGGCAGGGGGCGTCGCCGCGTGGGCGTGACGAAGCGGCGGCCCGCCCAACGGCCCAAGGTCAAGGGCGCCAGACGGCTGGCGATGGCGATGACGGTCCGGATGCCGGGGCTGACGATGCGGTCGATGCCGACGACGCTCATGGCGATCTCCTCTTGCAGTCGAGGTTGCGACGCCGCTCAGGATGGAGTTTTCGCCTTCCAAAAGAATTCGTATAGTTCGTATACGAGCTATACGTTTTCGTATTTCAAAATCCGATCCGGCCCAGGAACGGCAATTTGATTCCGGGGGCGTTGAGGTCGACCCCGAAGACCAAACCGAGCAGGTTTATCTCGACCCCTTCCTCGAGCCCCAGCGTGACGCCGGCAAGGCCGAACAGCGAGAGCTGCAGCCCGGGCCCGCCGACCGGTTTGGCCAAGACCGCGCCCTCGGGCAGGAAGTCCTTTCCGATCGCGGTCGGCGGCAAATCGAGGCCCAGTTCCGGCACCTCGCGCCCGACCCAGGCGACGAAGGTGTTGGAATTGGGGCCGGGCCAGGTCTGATAGCGGTCCTTGTAGGGATAGCGCGCCACCGCGTCCTTGATGCGCGGAATGGCCGCGGCGGCGGCCTCGCCGCGCAGGTCGACCAAAAGCGAAGCCGCGTTTCCGGCCCAGGGCGCGTCCGGGGCGCGATGGCTGATCGACAGCGCTTCGCCGCCATAGCGCATGCGCCAGCCGATCACCTCGTAGCGGGTGTAGATCGCGGCGTCCTTTTCCTTGACCGCGATCCAAGGATGGGTGGCCAACGCGCCGCGCCAGCCCCAGGTGCGGGCGTGATAGACCTGCACCACGGCATCGGCATGGCGGGCAGGATCGGGCGCCAGCGGGGCGTCGCCCCGCGCGCCGCTTCCCAGCAGGATCGCCAGCGCCACCGCCAGTGCCGCAAGCCGGCGGGTCATAGGTCGGGCAGGATCAGCACCTCGGTGGTCGCGGGCAGAGTCGCGCGCGACAACAAGATGCTGGGACCGGGATGGGTCGCGACCGGATAGCGCCGCCGCATCACTTCGACAAAACGCGCCAAGGTGTATTCGGTGAAATAATGCATCGGGATCACCAGCCTGGGCTTGATCTGCTCGATGACGTCGGCGATGTCGACCTGGCCCAGGGTGAAGGCGCCGTCGACCGGCGTCAGCACGACGTCGATCTTGCCGAGTTCGGTCAGGTGAACCTCGGACAGCAAGTGATGCAGGTGACCGAGATGGGCGATGCAGATGTCGGCGCTGTGGAAGACGAAGATCGAATTGCCGTGGCGGCGGATGCCGCCGGCGAAGTCGCGCACGTTGGTCGGCACGTTGTGGATGTGCAGATCGCCCACCTGCAGATTGTGGCCGGCCATGCCGCCGCGCGGATTCCAACCGCGCAGCACATGGCGGATGCCGGGGTCGGGATGGTCGGTGTAGTGGGTCGAGTGGGCGTTGTTCATGGTCACCACCGTCGGCGTGCGCGGCGGACGGTTGTGGCCGCTGTAGTCGGTGACGGCGGTGATGCCTTCGGCGGTCTTGATCAGGAAGCTGGCATGGCCGAGAAAGCTGAGACCGATGTGGTGGCGCGGCACGTCGCCGTCGACGCCATAGCTGGCGCGCCACAGCGAGGGTTGGCGGCCGGCGACCGGCAGGCAGCCGGCTTCGGCGACCGATTGATGGGCGAACGCCGCCAACAGACCCGCCAGCACGATTCCGCGCAGCATGCTCGGCCTCCCTGCCCCAAGCGCCAGGATAGCGCCGCTCAGGTCTTGCCGTCGAGAACCCGCTGACGCGGCAAGCACAGCGTCACCGTGGTGCCGCGGCCGGGCCGACTTTCCAGTTCGATGTCGCCGCCGTGCAAGCGCGCCAGCGCGCGGCTGACGGCGAGTCCCAGCCCGGTACCCTGGCGCGGGGTGCGCGCGGTCAGGGGCTCGCCGGCGCGGAACGGCTCGAACACGGTGGTCATGCGGTCGGCGGGGATACCGATGCCGGTGTCGGCGACGCGCAGGCCGATGCCGCCGTCGGGGCGGGCGACGACGCCGATCGTCACCTTGCCGTCGGAGCGGGTGAAGCGGATGGCGTTGTTGAGCAGGTTGAACAGGATCTGCTTGAGGGCGCGGCGCTCGGCGCGCAGGGTGGGGCCAGCGCCGTCGAGATCGTTGCGGATGCGGACATGGCGGGTGCGCGCTTGTTCGGCCAAGAGGCCGATGGCTTCGTCGACCACGTCTCCCAGGACGATTTCGCTGTCGGCCAGTTCGCGCCGGCCGACGTCGAGCTTGGAGAGGTCGATGACGTCGTTGAGCAGGGCCAGGAGCTGTTTGCCGCTCTTGGCGATGTCGGCGGCGAAGTCGCGGTACTCGCCGTTGGCCTCGGGTCCCAGCATCTGTTCGGAGATGATCTCGGCGAAGCCGAGGATGGCGTTCAACGGCGAGCGCAGCTCATGGCTGAGATTGGCCAGATAGGTGGCGCGCGACCATTCCGCCGCCGCCGCCCGAAGCTGCGCCGCGCGCACCGCGTCGTCTTCGTCCGCGCTCATCCGTCGAATCGCCCCGCACTACCGATAGCATTTGCCGCCGCCGCGGTCGATTGCGCGCGCGCCTCGCCATGGTGTATAGCCCCGGCCATGGCGAGACTGATCCTGGTCCTCAACGGCCCCAACCTGAATCTGTTGGGTACGCGCGAGCCGGCGATCTACGGCAGCGAAACGCTGGCCGCGATCGGCAAGCGCCTCAAGGCCGAAGCCAAGGCGCTTGGGCTGACGGTCGACTTCCGTCAGTCCAACCACGAAGGCGAATTGATCGACTGGATCCATGCCGCGCGCGGCCGCGTCAGCGGCATCGTCGCCAATCTCGGCGGCTACTCGCACACCTCGGTGGCGCTGGCGGACGCGCTGGCGGCGGTGGCGTTGCCGGTGATCGAGGTGCATTTGTCCAACATCTTCCGGCGCGAATCCTTCCGCCATCACTCGCACATCAGCCTGGTGGCCAAGGGCGTGATCTGCGGGCTGGGCGGCGAGGGCTATCTGCTGGCGCTGCGCGCCATGAACGGACTGATCGGCGGAGACGGCCAGTGAGCAAGAGCGACATCGACCGAGCCCTGATCCGCGAATTGGCGGCGCTGTTGACCGAGACCGGGCTGACCGAGATCGAGGTCGGCGACAAGGACCGGCGGCTGCGCGTGGTGCGCGCGCCGGCCGCGGTCGCGGCCATGCCGGTCGCG